>DYWT01000244.1 GCA_020742515.1 Sporosarcina psychrophila | reverse complement strand
GCTCCTATCCGTCGTCGAACCGCTCATATCCCGCTGAAGACTGCTCCTATTCGTCGTCGAACCGCTCCTATCTCACCGAAGCCCGCTCATAACCGTCGTCGAACCGCTCCTATCTCACCGAAGCCCGCTCGTAACCGTCGTCGCACCGCTCATATCCCGCCGAAGTCCGCTCCAAACCGCTATTGAACCGCTCATATCCCGCTGAAGACTGCTCCTATCCGTCGTCGGACCGCTCATATCCCGCTGAAGACCGCTCATATCCGCTATCGGACCGCTCACATCCCGCCGAAGTCCGCTCCTATGCGCTATTGAACCGCTCCTATCCCGCCAAAGACCGCTCCTATCCGCCATCGCACCGCCCATATCCCGCTCCAAACCGACCAAAAAACCTCCTCCACCATCCCACCCGAATATGTTACACTTTTACTAATAACGGAAATTTCACACAAGGGGGGAACCTAGTATGTTTGGAATCGATTATGCAAAGGGGCTTGACGAAAAGGATAGCCTCGCAAAATACAGAGACGAGTTTTATTTACTAAAAGACACGATCTATATGGATGGAAATTCACTCGGTTTATTGTCAAAACGGGCGGAGCGTACGCTACATGATTTGCTTGAATCATGGAAAACACTTGGCATCGACGGTTGGACAGAGGGGGACAATCCTTGGTTTTATTTATCGGAGTCGGTCGGTGAAAAAATGGCGCCGCTTGTCGGGGGAACAAGAGGCGAGGTCATTGCAACAGGCTCAACTACAACGAACCTGCATCAGCTGGCCGCGACATTTTACAAACCATCCGGGGCTAAAACAAAAATTCTTGCCGATGAACTTAACTTCCCTTCAGATATTTATGCACTTAAAAGCCAGCTGGCACTTAAAGGCTTTAATCCGGATGAACATCTTGTCCAAGTGAAAAGCAGAGATAGCAGATTTTTATATGAAGAAGACATCATCGAGGCGATGACAGATGATATTGCACTTATTGTACTGCCAGCAGTCTTATACCGAAGTGGGCAAATACTCGATATGGAGAAACTCACGAAAGCTGCGAATGAAAAAGGAATCCCAATCGGTTTTGATTTATGTCATTCGATCGGTGCAGTTGAACATGCGCTGCACGACTGGGGTGCGGACTTTGCATTTTGGTGTACATATAAGCATTTGAACGGTGGACCCGGCTCCGTCGCGGGATTGTTCGTTCATGACAAGCATTTTGGCACTGCACCGGGATTAGCGGGTTGGTTTGGTTCAAAAAAAGAATCACAATTTGATATGAATCATACGATGGATCCTGCAATGGGTACCGCTGCCTATCAAATCGGAACGCCTCATGTACTCAGTCTAGCCCCGGTCATTGGTGCGCTCGAATTGTTTGAAGAGGTAGGCATTAAAAACGTTCGTGAAAAGTCACTTCAGCTGACGGACTATATGTTGGAATTAATTCAAAAGGAACTGTCCAATCACAACTTCACAATTGGGAACCCGGTAGACGAATCACGCGGCGGTCATATTTTACTTGAACATGTTGAGGCGGCCCGTATTTGCAAAGCGTTGAAAGAAGATGGAGTAATTCCGGACTTTCGTGCACCAAACGGTGTCCGACTTGCACCGGTTGCACTTTACAATTCTTTCGAAGACGTCTGGCATACTGTGCAGAAACTAAAACAAATCATGGATGAAAAACGTTACGAAAAATTTGAAAATAAAAGAGGTGTTGTCGCATGACGGGGCAATGGATTGATATTTCACAACCACTTCAAAATAATATCGCCGAATGGCCTGGTGACACGCCATTTTCTTATGAAGTTGCGTATACCAAAGCTGAAACGGGCTCAGTCAATATCGGCAAATTGTCGACAAGTACCCATATGGGAACGCATATCGATGCACCGTTCCACTTTGATGACAACGGAATGAAAGTACTTGATCTACCAATTGATTTATATATCGGGCGGGCGCGTGTAGTTGACGTTTCAGGAAAAGAGAGTGTGGGACGTGCTGATCTGGAGGAAATCGATTTCGGTGGGGCAGAACGGATTTTATTGAAAACAGGAAGCCGACCTGACCCGGATGTATTCCCGGAAAACTTCACATATTTGTGTGCGGATATCGGTCCTTTTCTGAAGGAGAGAGGGGTTCGGCTCATCGGCGTCGACTCACCATCCGTTGATCCGGAAACGAGCAAGACGGTAGAAGCACACCATTCGCTCAATGATAACGATGTGCTGATTTTGGAGAACATTGTGCTCAGTGAAGTGGAGCCGGGCGATTATGAACTAATTGCGTTGCCACTTCCGTTAAAAGACGGCGACGGCAGTCCCGTTCGTGCTGTAGTGCGATCACTTGAAGGGGGTCAAATCAGCCATGACTGAAAAAGGGATTCATACAGATTTTAAAGACAATATGACCTATGGTGAGTATTTGAATCTCGACAAATTGCTGACGAGCCAGCAACGCTTGTCCGGCCATCATGATGAAATGCTGTTCATTGTCATTCATCAAGTGAGCGAGTTGTGGATGAAACTCATTTTGCATGAGCTCAATACTGCCATTGACTTAATTGAAAAAGACGAACTGCCGGAAGCGTTTAAAATGCTGGCGCGGGTGTCGAAAACACAAACGCAAATTATCCAGGCGTGGGATGTGCTGGCGACACTGACACCTGCAGAATACATGGAATTCCGGGACAGTTTAGGCCGCGCGTCAGGCTTCCAGTCGTACCAAAATCGACTTATTGAGTTCGCGCTCGGTTATAAGCAATCGCATATCTTGAAGATTTATGAGAAGGATCCCGAACTTGCAAGTGATCTAGAAGCGGCATTCCGCGCACCGGGTATTTACGATGTGGCAATACGTGCGCTTGCGAGAGCCGGCTTTGCAATAAACCCCGAGCTGCTTAAACGCGATTTCTCTGTTACATATAAAGGAGACTCGTCGGTGGCGGACGCATGGCTGGAGGTATACCGCAATGTTGATGAGCACTGGAACTTATATCAGCTAGCAGAGAAACTCGTTGATATTGAAGACAGTCATCAGCAGTGGCGCTTCCGTCATATGAAAACAGTTGAACGAATTATCGGCTTCAAGATGGGGACGGGCGGCTCGTCAGGTGTGAATTACTTGAAGTCGGTCTTGGATCATCAGTTCTTTCCGGAGCTATGGGATGTACGGACGAAATTATAATAGGAAAAACTCCGCCAACAAGAAATTTGTCAGCGGAGTTTTTGATATCTGGCCGTACAAGTAACCTCCTCAATGTAACTTCCAATCTATTTCTCCCGTTCGCTTATTGGAGGCAGGCATGCCGGCAATAAACCCGTCGAACTGATTGCCTATCCGACAGTAGGAACTCCTCCGCGAACCGCTGTGGTTCATTGCCACAACCCGCAGATACCCAGAAAGCGAACAATTTTTTGAAATTCTGTTTCCCCATAGATGATTGCGAAATAGGGTCACCAATCATCAATAGGCGGACTCAACGTTAATACCATTTGAAGCACCACCATTACTGAGTTGTTATAGTAGCATATTCAGCAGGGACGGGGGGTGTGTGTGCGTTCGGGCTTGTGCGCTTCCGACTGAAATGAATGATAGAATTAGCATATTGTGACTCGCAATATAGAAAACCAAAACTGCTGTAGAAAGGGGGACTGAGCATGCGTTGGATACTAATCATTGTCTTGGCGATTGCGGCAGAATTTTTTGTACGCTTTTTGACGAGGAACATGAAAGATAAAAAGAAGAGGGAAAAGTTGCTTGCAGTTATCTGGTTAGCGTTTGGAGTAGTATTAATCATAGTTTGGTTAATCGGGCGCTTTTTGTAGGGAACGCATACGTGAAGTGAAAACTTAAGAATTTCTTCATGATTATGCTCAGCTATTCTTCATTTTTAGCGTTTAGTATTAAATTAGTGAACTTAACAGACTAAAAAGGCGTGAAAAAGATGAAGAAATTGATTTTTGTTATAGTAATAATCGTGTTAAGCATCACAGTTGTGATGAATAACAAGGAAACAACCTTTGAAAAAGCAGATTTAAGCGTTCAAGCGAAAGCAATTATTCTTCTGGATGCGGATACGGGTAAAGTGATGTACGAAGAAAACAGTACAGAAGCGTTGCCTATCGCAAGCATGTCCAAGTTGATGACAGAGTATCTTGTGCTCAACGCTATCAAAAGCGGGACATTATCGTGGGAAAGTACATACGAGCCAAGTGCCTATATTCAACAAATAAAAGGACTGTCTGCTGCCGTAAAACTCGGAATGACACCGGGGCATTCATATACTGCAGAAGAATTATTTACCGCTATGACAGTCCATTCAGCGAATGACGCGGCGATGGCTTTGGCTGAAATGATTAGCGGAACAGAAGAAGCATTTGTTGAATTGATGAATAAACAGGCCAAAAGTTTTGGTCTGAAAGAAACAACTTTTTACAATGCAAGCGGACTTGACGGCGATTATATCGGCAAAGGCCGCGAGGAAACTAATCTCGCCTCTGCACAAGATGTGTCAATCATTGCCCAAAAACTGATTGCCAAGCATCCCGAAGTACTCGACTTTACAAAACTGACGAGCTTCAAAACAGGTAATGGGACCACATTGTGGAGCACCAACTTGATGTTGGAAGGGATGCCCCAAGCTTTTCCTGGAATCGACGGATTGAAAACGGGCTATACAGATTTGGCAGGTTCCTGTTTTGCAGGTACGGGTGTCTTTGAGGGGCGGCGTATAATTTCAGTTGTGATGGCTGTTGAATCAGAACGGGGAGATACTACAACTCCGAGATTTGAATTGACAAAAGAACTGATTGAGAGATTTGTGCTGAATTAACTTCAAGAACTGCCTTGCATGCTATACTATTCATACAACATTCTAAAAAATGAGGCGATGAAATTGATGGAAAAAGCACAAGTAAATGAATGGATAGAGAAGCTTCCGCTCATCGGGAAAGTAATCGCAGGTGAAGAAGTTCTCTGGCTCAACCCCCTAGTCGAATCAACATCTACCGGCCTCGCTAAAACAGGCGTGACTGCAGAAAACGTCAAAGATGCATCAGACCGTCTTAAACGATTTGCCTCCTATATCGAGCGTGTTTTCCCGGAAACAAAAGCGTCAAAAGGTATTATTGAATCACCGATTACAGCTATTCCGCACATGAAAGAAGTGCTTGCCGTTCAATACGGAACCGAAATCCCGGGAGACCTACTTCTGAAAGAAGATAACGCACTGCCAATATCAGGTTCAATTAAAGCGCGTGGCGGTATTTACGAAGTATTAAAACATGCAGAAACAGTAGCGATTGAACACGGTTTGATAACAACTGCCGATGACTATGCGAAGTTTGCGGATCTGGAATTCAGAGAATTGTTTGCAAATTATAAAATTGCTGTAGGCTCGACTGGAAACCTTGGCTTAAGCATTGGAATCATGAGTGCCAAACTAGGTTTCAATGTCACTGTTCATATGTCCGCGGATGCAAAGCAATGGAAAAAGGATATGCTGCGTGAAAAAGGCGTTACGGTTGTCGAATACGCCGATGACTACAGTAAGGCCGTTGAAGAAGGACGCCGTCAAGCGGAAGCAGATCCATCTTGTCATTTCGTCGATGATGAAAACTCACTTGATTTATTTTTAGGCTACGCAGTGGCTGGAGAGCGTGTTGCCACGCAGTTAAAAGCTCGCGGTACAGTCGTCAATAAAGACAACCCGTTGTTCGTCTACCTGCCTTGCGGTGTAGGCGGCGGTCCTGGGGGCGTAGCCTTCGGATTAAAACTTGCATTCGGAGATGCCGTTCATTGTTTCTTTGCAGAACCTACGCATTCCCCGTGCATGATGCTGGGTATGATGACTGGTCTTCACGATCAAATTTCTGTTCAAGACTTCGGCCTCGACAATAAAACTGCAGCAGACGGTCTTGCAGTTGGGACCGCGTCAGGTTTCGTGGGCAAAACAATGGAACCGCTCTTATCGGGCTGTTACACGATTGGAGACGAAACGATGTTCAAGTTATTGAAATTGCTTACAGACACAGAGCGTATTAAACTTGAGCCTTCTGCACTCGCGGGGATGACCGGCCCAGTACAAGTCATCCGTGAAAATGTGAATAATGCTACTCTTGCAAATGCTACCCACCTTGTCTGGGGAACAGGCGGCAGTATGGTGCCTGAAGCAGAGATGGATTTGTATTACGGTATGTCTGGGAAATAAAATGATGTATTTCCCGGGAAATCGACAACTTTAAGGAAATAATTGATCTCCATGAAGAACCTCACAGAAATGTGAGGTTTTTTGTCTGATTTTAAACAGGTAATACTTTACAAGAAGTTGTTATAATATTATAATTATTATAACAACTAAAGATGGAGGTGCTCATATGGTAATGAATGAAGACCAAGGGAGTCCGCGTTTTCAAACAAGAAAAATTACACAGATCGGAAACTCGTATGGGATGACTCTTTCGCGTGAAATGCTGGATTATCTAAAAATAACGAAAGGCGATGATGTTCAAGTGGAAATGAAGGCAGGAGAGTTAATACTAAGAAGAATACAGCACACAGTGTATCCTGATGGAATTTCGGAAGATTTTTTTGATGTCCTTAATGAAACAATTGAAAAGTACGACACAGCGTTAAAGGAATTAAAAGACCGATGATTCGTTACGTGACAGCTCAAGAAGTGATTGCACTCAATTACTTTCTAACGGAACGTTATTCGCCCATGCAGATAAAAGGGATCAAGGAACCCGTTTTGCTCGACACGGCAGTGAACAGACCAATGCAGGATACAAATGGAAAAGAACCATATCCAGACATTATCTCAAAAGCGGCAGCGTTATTCGAATCGATTATACAAAATCAGTGTTTTCATAACGCCAATAAAAGGACTGCCTTTGTGGCAGTAAGGCAGTTTCTCTCGTATAACGGCTATGATTTGATTGTTGGGCAACAAGATGTTGTCAATTTTGTAGTCGAGACAGCTGGAAGTAATTATACATTTGATGAGGTCGTCAGTTTTATTAGAAATAACTCATCCCCCAAAAAACATTGAACATGATTTTGAGCCGAAAAGAAAAGCCGGCCAACTAGGACGGCTTTTACCTACTCTCCTTATGGGAAAATGGACATTTCCCTTGAATTGGCTCAACATCATCCCCGATGAAAAACTGTTTCCATTCATTATGTGATGGATCTCCAAAATGGCTAATATCCGGATGTTTCGGAAGCTGATCCCATACTTCAACACGCTCACGCACTTTTTCTCGGGACATGACGCCGCCCTTTTCCGTTCCTTTCAGCCCTTCAAATATTCTTCGTGGCTGAAAACCAAGCACCATCGCATTGCCAAGATCTCGTGTTTTCCGTTGCTTATAGGCAGGTGCGTTGCCGAAAACAAAAATTGGTTCTCCGTTGAAACGGAAATCCCACAAGTGATGCTCAGGATCACGCGGACTTTCTTCGGGCCATTTTACCTCGTCAACTTCATGCAAGTACTGCAAAATCTGCCAAAACTGCTTTCTGTAATCATCCAGAGAACCTTCTATCTCAAATGGTTCCACAAATACGAACAGACCGTGCCGTTTATGTATAGGATTATCGAAAAGGGCTAAAAATGACATTAGAGCTTCCGGCAAATTAGACCAATCATCTTGTGTTATGTAGGCATAGCGCAATTCGCCCTTCAGCTCGCCACCCATCCCAAAGTAACATGGGAACGTTTTATCCGTTACGGTTTCATGGAACGTTTGGTATTCTTTTAGCAGCCAATCAGGTAAATCAGTACGTTCTACAAAATCCTCTTTTGTTAATAAAGCAATATCTGTCTGAATCATTGGTTTCCCCTCCATTTAGACTAACGTTACATATCCTCTTTATCCCCGATCACACAGCGGTTAAAACACTCATTTCGATTGAATAAAAATGGATGTTTAAATAGAACCTAAGGGGGAATTGTAAAGAAGATGAAAAAAATAATAGTTGGAGGAACGATGATGAATTCCCCTATAGAAGATACCGCAATCACACAATGCAACACAGAATATGGCACGTTGCGTCGTGTTATACTATGTCAGCCGAAATTTATGGCAATCGATGAAGTCATTAATGACGTACAGAAAAAATACGAAGACGAAAATATTAATGTTGAACTTGCAATGAAACAACATAAGGAATTTGAAGCATTGCTCAAAAAACACGGAGTCGAAGTGATCAAACTGCCATCATCCGAAAAATTCCCGGAACAAGTTTTCACACGGGATATCGGCTTTACAGTCGGAGAAGATATTTTCGTTGCGGAAATGGCAAGTGATATTCGCAAAGGGGAAGAAGAGGCGCTCGAAGAATGGTTGGATGACGAAGATATCTCTTTTCAAACGACAACGAGTCGAGTAGAAGGCGGAGATGTCATCGTTGACCGCGGCACATTGTATGTCGGTATAAGCAGTCGTACATCGGTTGAAGCCGCCAAGAAATTAAATGTTGACCTGCCAGACTACACGATTATCCCTGTCCCATTTGATGAAAAGTATTTGCACCTTGACTGTGTATTTAACATCTTATCACCTAAAGTAGGGTTGATTTTCAGAAAAGCATTTGACCAGAGAATAGTCGATATGCTTTCAGCCACATACACGCTGATCGATGTGTCAGAGGAAGAGCAATTTACGATGGGCACGAACGTCTTATCGATCGGTGACAAGAAAGTGTTTAGCCTGCCGCAAAACAAGCAGGTTAACGCACAAATGCGCGCCCACGGATTCGAAGTCATCGAAGTCGACTTCTCCGAAATTATCAAATCGGGCGGCTCTTTTAGATGTTGCTCGATGCCCGTCAATAGAGAATAGACTTGATTGAAAACCCCACTGTGAAGTGGGGTTTTTTCTGTATGAAGTTAGTTCGTGATAGTGAAAAGCTCGTGTTAACAAAAATAAGAGAATAACTTCAAACCTCATTAATGGTAATGTATTTCATACTAATGGTAAAATAAACTTTACTTAGTGTAAGAAATATATTACACTAAGTTTATAAGAGGTGATTGAGATGACTTTAAATAATGAAAGAAAAATACGAAACAGAATTGTTGTGCTAAGAGCCGAAAGGGGCTTATCCCAAAGAGAAGTGGCTGATAAATTGGGGGTGAGTAGACAAACAATTATTTCTCTTGAAAAAAACAGGTACAATCCGTCACTAAAATTGGCCTATGATATTTCACTGATGTTTGGAGTAGATTTACATGAAGTTTTTCAATATGAAGTAGAGGAGGAGTAAGAAATTATGGATATTTTATTTGTTGTATGCCGTCTTGTCTATGTCTTAATTTTCTTTATCGCAGTATTTATTTCACTGAAATTTGAATGGGGAGAAGAATATAAAGATGAACGGGGAAAAAGTATTTCGAATAAATCATACAGTATAGTATTTCCCTTAATGCCTCTCGGGTGGCTTTTCATCGAATTGTATAATCGATTTATTAGCGCTTTGGATTATGAGGCGTACAAATTGGCAATTTGGTTTTTAATTACAGGATTAATGATCCTTCAAGCAATTATCATTTCAGTATTAAAAAGAAGGTATTAAATTGGTCTTTCGCTTACATTTAACATATGAAAAATACTGAGACTAGTAGAAAGGGAGATGTTGCGTGAATATTTTTGCGTGGATCGGAATGTTGGGAATTGTTTTTTTTACACTTTTACCTTTTGTTAAAAAAAAGAACAGAACAAAAAAGGCAACTCGGGTAGCGATCGGAACAGTAGCAATCATACTGGGAATCATCATTGCGGTGTTAATTTTCGATGTTAATTATTTACTTGCAGTGATAGTCGGTTTCGCTTTGATGATTGTATTCGATAAAAAAACCTACACGAAAAAGCGCTTGATTATTTATGGGTCAATTATTCTGATTTTCGGAATCTCCGGCTTCGCCCTATCCAGGGAAAACCCTGAATATGTCCTGAATCATTTGAAAGACAATCCGCAAACGACATCCCTATACCTCGCAGAAAACGGTGTAGAATTAATCACCTATCAATCGGATGTGGTCCGGCCGCTGGCAAGTACGGTGAAGATGTTGATTGCTGCCGAATATGCTATGCAGATCGATGCAGGCCTGCTAAACAAAGATAGCTCTGTACCACTTGCTGATTTAAGCCGGTACTATTTAAAAAATTCGGATGGCGGGGCCCATAAGGAGTGGCTAAAAAGCATGCACAGCGAAGGCAAAGTTGAAAACAACAATGTGAAGCTACATGATGTGGCAAAAGGGATGGCGACATACAGTTCCAATGCCAACACGGATTACCTAATTGACCTGCTCGGAATATCGGCCATCAATAAGCGGGCAAAAGATTTTGGATTAACACAGCATGAGGCCGTCTATCCGATTGTCAGCGCGCTTTTAATTCCCGAACATATAAAAAGCGAATCGATGAATGGGAAGCAATTGGTTAAAAAGCTCAAAGCTATGCCAATGGAAGAATATCGTACATTGGCTGAAGAACTGAGTGAACAAATGCAAGAGGAAACAATCAAAGTTGAAGACCTAACTTTTGATTTATCTATGAAACTACAAAAAGTGTGGTCAGATAAATTAATTGGTGCATCCGCTAACGACTATGGGAAGTTACTGGCGATAATCTCGAATGATGAACTTCCGCCTGCAGCATCTGAAATCCTAAGAGATTTACTGGAATGGCCAATGGAGTTAAATGAGAGAAACCATGAGCGATTTACCCATTTGGGCGCAAAGGGTGGATCGACGGTATTCATAATGAACGACGCAATGTACGCAGAAAGTCATGCAGGCGATAAAATTGAAATCGTACTCCTGACTGACGACCTAAGCTTCTGGCAAGGAATACAAATTAGAAAAAATCTGAGTTCATTCGAATCGGAAATGCTCGGAAGTGAAGAATTCAGACTCAAAGTCCAAAAGGAACTCTCTGAAATGTAACGTATGTGAAAAGTCATCGCCGATTGAAAAGTCGGCAATGGCTTTTTTAAGCGTTCATCCTCTTATCTTTATAATGTTCTCGGATCGTACTTTCTAAAGGGCTGCTTGACCTTTACTTCTCAACAGTGCATATTAAATAATATACATTATGAATTATATTATAAGTATTTTATGAACAATTGTTAAAAATACTTTAATAAGTAATACATAATGGTGAGGAGGGAATTAGAATGGATGCGACTGATAAAAGAATTATAGAACTACTTATAGATAATGGGCGACTCTCTTACGTGGATATCGGTAAAGAACTTAACCTGTCACGTGTGGCAGTGAGGGAAAGGATTCATAACCTTCAAGAGGATGGTATTATCGAGCGTTTTACAGTTGTAGTGAATAGTGAAAAGGTGGGGAAGGGAGTTTCGGCTTTCTTTGAGGTGGATTGTGAACCATCGTCTTTAGTAAGTGTAGCAGAGGCGCTCGCTGATATATCCTCTGTTGCCAGCTGTTATCAGATGACTGGTCCCTCAACACTTCATATGCATGTGTTGGTCGATGATTTTACCGACTTGGAAAAGTTTATTAATGAAGAATTATATGCCCTTGATGGGATAACGAGAGTGGAGAGCCATATTTTACTTCGGCGCTTTAAGAGTCGAACCGGTTTGAAATTATGAATAACTAAGTCTGAAAACCTGTCTGCGGATGGGTTTTTTTATTTTGAGATACGAAATGTTTGTAAGCGTTGTCATTTTTATAATTCTGATTTAGTACAAGTAGTAAGGAGAAGGCTCAATGCACTTGCTATTTGGTAAGAAATGATAAGGAAGTAGTTCAAATGTAAATAATATTCTAGTTATATTAATTATCTGAAATATAGTATTGCATTACCTGAATATTTGTTTTATACTCATATCTAACTTGATAGCAACACATGTTAAGCAAAAATGTAAATTTGGTTAACATGTGATTAGAAGTGGGGGATTTGATGATTGCATTAATTGTACGTAGAGCTTTCGAGCTTATATTCCTTCTATTTGGAATTTCGTTTCTCGTTTTTTCTTCAATGCATATAGCGCCAGGTGATCCGGCATCGATGATTGGAGGACCAACCGCGACTGAATCTGATTTGGCTGCAATAAGAACGAATTTAGGTCTTGATGACCCATTTCTAGTGCAGTACGGCCGATATGTTAAGGATGCAGTACAGGGTGATTTTGGCTATTCATACCAAACAAAGCAACCGGTATCAGAAGCCATTACGGTACGATTTCCGAATACACTTAAATTAGCTGTTGCCAGTATGATAATCGCAGTTATTATCGGTATCTCCGCGGGGCTTATTTCAGCCCTGCGGCACAATTCTTGGCTCGACGTGTCTTCGACCACTTTCGCCCTCGCTGGAATATCCATTCCGAATTTCTGGCTGGGCGCATTGCTTATTCTAGTATTTGCAGTAAACCTGCAAGTATTACCGGTAGGTGGTCTGTCGAGTCCCTTCTATACATGGCAAGGCATAAAAGAACTCATTTTACCTGCTATAACACTTGGGACAGGTTCTGCAGCTATGATCGCTCGAATGACACGTTCATCAATGCTTGAAGTCATACGTGCAGACTATGTCAGGACTGCAAGAGCAAAAGGTGTGAAGGAACGTAATGTCATCTGGATTCACACATTGAAAAACGCAATGATCCCAGTCATAACGGTTATTGGGCTGAACTTTGGTTTTTTGCTAGGTGGAACAATTATTACAGAGAAGGTCTTTGCAATTAACGGTATTGGACGTCTTATGATTGATGCTATAGCGTCAAGAGACTTTCCTATGGTTCAAGGGTCAGTATTACTCGTCGCAACATTGTTTGTTGTTGTGAACTTGATTGTCGATATTGTTTATACATTCATCGATCCGCGAATCAAATACGATTGAAAGGAGGAAAAATAATATGGAGCAATCTGTTAGCGGATTGAAGTTAAATAAGAAGACAAAATACAAGAAAGAAAAAATTTATATTGCCACGTTAAAAAAGATATTGAAAAATAAATTGGCGGTTGCAGGTTGTATTATCATTTTAGCTCAGGTTTTGATGGCTATATTTGCACCGTTTATTGTAATTCACGATCCGGTTAAGCAAAATCTGCCGGCCAGTGAACTTCCCATGTTCAGCGAAGGTCATTGGCTGGGGACGGACAATTATGGAAGAGATGTATGGAGCCGTATTGTTTATGGGGCACGCGTTTCGTTAGTAGTTGGAATTGCTGCGGTGACTCTTGGGTTAATTGGCGGAGTAACGCTAGGTTTGTTAGGTGGATATTATCGCAAACTTGACGGTGTTATTATGCGAATTGTGGACTTGCTGTTTTCTTTTCCAGGCATCTTACTTGCGATGCTTATCATTGCCGTTCTTGGTACAAGTCTTGTAAACGTTGCAATCGCTATTAGTATCTGGTCTATTCCAACATGCGCCCGTATTGTGAGGGGATCTGTTTTATCGATTAAAGAAAAGGAATATATCATGGCGATGAAATCGATGGGCGCTTCTGATATCAGGATAATGGTAAAGCATATATTGCCTAATGCGTTTGCTCCGATAATCGTGTTTGCCACCATGAGAATGGCTACGGCAATTTTATCAACAGCTTCACTTAGCTATTTGGGGCTGGGCGCTCAACCCCCTACACCGGAATGGGGAGCAATGATTTCACAAGGACAAAGTTTTATGTGGACGTCTCCACACCTTACAATTATCCCCGGTATTGCAATCATGTTAACTGTCTTTGCTTTTAACGTAGTTGGTGATGGTCTCCGAGATGCTTTAGACCCAAATATGGATATCCAATAAAAATTCAGGGGGAAAGAAAATGAAGAAGAAATTACTAGTTATAATTATTGCCAGTTTTTTGTTACTACTGGCAGCATGTTCTGATGGAGAAACTTCGGGAAAAGGAAATAGTAATAAGGGAAGCGAGAAATCTATCGTTTTCGCAACGACTAGTGATGTCGTCGGCCTATCCCCAATTTTAATGAATGATTCCGTATCTGCTAATGCTACTGAACATCTATACGAACAACTATTTAAGCTAAATGGGGATACGATGGAAATTGAACCGTTACTAGCAGAATCCTATGAGAACCCCGATGAGCTCACTTGGACTATTAAACTTAAAGAAGATATTACATTTCATGATGGAACACCGTTTAATGCGGAAGCTGTAAAATATACATTTGAAAAACTGCGCGACCCCGCAACGGCGGCCCCGCGTGCTTCACTTATGGAACCAATCGACACAATTACTGTTATTGATGAACATACGGTTGAAATCAAAACACTTTACCCGTATGGACCATTTCTTTCAACGTTATCGCATACTAACGCGGCTATTGTAAGCCCTACAGCTGATCAGAAACAGGATTTAATGAAAGATCCAGTAGGGACAGGCCCATATAAATTCGTAAGTTGGACGTCTGGAGATCAGGTTGTAATGGAGGCAAACGAAGACTACTGGGGTGGTAAACCCGAAATGGATAAATTTACAATAAAAGTTGTGCCTGAAATTTCTACAGCTATTTCCATGCTTCAAGCAGGGGAAGTTCAGTTCATCGATAATCTTCCAACAGAGCAAATTGAGCGTCTGGAAGGGATGAAAAATATTAATATCGAGAAAAAAGAAGGAACGACAATTTACTATCTTACATTTAACCATGCAAAGGACCGTAATCAAGATCCTGAGTTCAGAAAAGCAGTAGCCAGCGCAATTGATCGTGATGCATTCATTTCAAAATTGAATGGACTGGGCGTTCGCAGTGATAGCATTCTTGGACCAAAAGTTTTTGGCTATAATGAATCGAATGACAAGGCAGGGACTCCGTATGACGTAGAGGCGGCCAAAGCACTTGTTGAAAAAAATGGATATGGCAATGAACCAATCAAGTTATTGACGGCGAATCGTTCTAATTTCATTCTTATGGCTGAAATCGTGCAAGCTCAATTGACGGATGCAGGTTTCAAAGTTCAAATCGAATCGATGGAGTGGGCTACTTTCCTAGATGCAGCAAGAGCGGGAGAATATGATCTTACGTTTCTAAGTTGGGCGAACGTAACGGCTGATGGATCTGAAATGTTCTATCCGAACTTCCATAGTGATAACGTCGGTTCTTCCAACCGCGCTCATTACAGTAACGTTGAATTCGATAAGCTTGTAGATGCTTCGAGAAGCACAATTGACCAGGATGAGCGTAAAAAGTATTTGGAGCAAGCAAATAAACTAATGCTCGATGAAGACGTGGCCGTCGTTATGAACCACGGTTTTGTAACAGCTGCATTAAACAAAGATTATTCTGGTCTGCAACTTGATCCGAATGGAAAATGGTATATCACTAACGTTACAAGAAAGTAGGAGAAGTCATGAAGGAGACATTGCTTGAAGTGAAAAATCTAGTCACTGTTTTCCGGACGAAGGAAGGAACACTTCCTGCTGTCCGGGACGTCTCCTTTTCAATTAATAAAGGAGAGACATTGTGCATTGTGGGAGAATCTGGATGTGGGAAAAGTATTACTTCTCTTTCTGTAATGGGACTCCTACCTTCTAACGGTGACATATCATCAGGAGAAATTCTATTGGGCGGCAAACCGATTCATAATCTGCAACCTGAAGAGATTAGGAAAATACGCGGTAATCAGATGTCGATGATTTTTCAAGAACCGATGACTGCTCTTAATCCAGTGCTTACAATTGGTTTCCAACTGACTGAGCCGTTAATGTTGCACCATAAGTTGACGAAAAAGCAAGCCTATGAGCAAGGTGTAAAATTACTGGAGCAGGTAGGCATGCCATATCCTGAGAAACGGATTAGACAATATCCTCATGAGTTGAGTGGAGGAATGCGACAACGTGTTATGATTGCCATCGCACTTTCATGCAACCCTCAATTACTTATTGCGGATGAGCCGACAACTGCACTGGACGTAACGATTCAAGCTCAAATACTTGATCTTATCAAAGAACTAAAAGAAAAACTTGATATGGGAATCATGATGATTACGCATGACATGGGAGTTGTAGCAGAAGTAGCTGAAAGGGTTATGGTCATGTATGCCGGCCAAAAAGTAGAGGAAGCATCTGTAGGAGAAATTTTTGACAATCCGAAACATCCATATACAATCGGTCTTCTCAATTCGGTTCCAGATATCGACAATCCGGAATTTGAACTCGAAGCTATTCCGGGTTCTCTACCCAGTCTGAGCGAAGAGATTTCTGGTTGTCGTTTTCATCCACGGTGTAAATTTGCTATGGATAAATGTCGGATAGATTCACCGCCCGAATTTAAAGTTTCGAATGGACATACAGTAAGCTGCTGGTTACAAGAGGAGGTTGAATTACATGGTGGTGATAACGAAAAACAAGGAAAAGGAATCGATAGTGAAGGAAAAGGTACTATTGGAGTTGCAGGGAGTGAAAAAGTACTTTCCCATTAAAGGCGGAGTATTAAAACGTGTGCAAGGAAACGTAAAAGCGGTTGAAGATGTTTCACTTCAACTATATGAAGGTGAGAGTCTCGGAGTAGTAGGAGAGTCGGGTTGCGGAAAATCAACTTTGGGTCGGGCTGTATTAGGTTTAGAAAACCTTACTGAAGGTAAAGTTTTTTTTCGTGGCAATGAAATACAAGATTTAAAAAGACGAGAGAGACTTAAATTTGTTAAAGAGATGCAGATGATTTTTCAGGATCCCTATGCTTCTCTAAACCCAAGACAACGTATCGGAAATGCTTTGGAAGAAGTGTTTACAATGCATACCGACTTATCTTCTCAAGAAAAAAGAAAGACAGTAATACAACTGCTTGAAGAAGTAGGGTTAAAGGAAGAGCATTTTGATCGCTATCCTCATGAATTTAGTGGTGGCCAGCGCCAGCGGATCGGAATTGCTCGCGCAATTGCGCTTAATCCGTCTTTTATAATATGCGATGAGGCTGTTTCCGCGTTAGACGTGTCTGTACAGGCACAGGTACTAAAGTTATTAAAAGTGTTACAAGAAAAGTATAACTTATCTTATATGTTTATTTCCCATGACTTAGGGGTGGTGAGGTACTTTTGCGATCGGGTGCTCGTCATGTATTTAGGTACAACTGTGGAATTAGCCTCTGTAAAGTCGCTATTTGATAATCCGATTCATCCATACACGCAGGCCCTTCTTTCTGCTATTCCCAGACCTTCAGTTCATACTGCAAAAAATAGAGTAAGACTTAAAGGGGATTTACCAAATCCGGCAAATCCGCCAACAGGATGTCCGTTTCATACGCGATGCCCAGTTGCTCAAAGTATTTGCAGTGAAAAGAAACCAATTTGGGAAGAAGTTGAACCGCAACATTTCGCAGCCTGCCATTTCGCAGGTATAAAAATATAATTAAAAATAGTATAGTTCCGAGGAGGATTTTCATGGATTACTTGTATCATCCGTATCAATCTAAACGTCACACGGTCTTTGCTCGAAAAGGCATGGTCGCCACATCACAGCCCCTTGCCGCAAGTGCAGGCTTAGAAATTATGCAAAAGGGAGGAAATGCAATAGATGCCGCCATCGCTACAGCGGCGGCACTTACAGTGGTTGAGCCGACTTCCAATGGTATTGGAGGCGATGCATTTGCGCTTGTCT
The DNA here is from genome assembly GCA_020742515.1 of Sporosarcina psychrophila. Classification (GTDB taxonomy): domain Bacteria; phylum Bacillota; class Bacilli; order Bacillales_A; family Planococcaceae; genus Sporosarcina; species Sporosarcina psychrophila_B. The sequence goes on along the minus strand of DYWT01000244.1, from coordinate 26,213 downwards.
GGGTTAAAGATAAGTTGTATGGGCTAAATGCATCTGGACCAGCACCTGCAACATTAACGCCGGAAGCTGTACAGGCACTTGGTCACAACAAGATGCCAGCCTATGGAATGGTCCCTATTACAGTGCCAGGTACGCCTGCCGCTTGGGCAGAGCTTTCACGCAAGTTTGGAAAGCTGTCTTTGAAGGAAGTGCTTGCACCTGCAATTCGTTATGCGGAAGAAGGTTTCCCCCTTACGCCTATTCTCGGTAAGTATTGGGGAATAGCATATAAAAAATTTAAAGAACTTTGCGACGGTGAAGAATTCAATGCGTGGTTTGAAACATTTGCGCCTAACGGTCGTGCGCCGATAACAGGTGAAATGTGGTCATCGCCAGGTCATGCAAAAACACTCCGGACCATTGCAGAAACAGATGCGCGTGATTTTTATGAAGGTGAAATTGCCGATAAAATTGATGCTTATATGAGAAAGCATGGAGGTTTTTTATCGAAAGAAGACCTTTCTACATATAAACCGGAATGGGTCGAACCAATTTCCGTGAACTACAAAGGCTATGACGTGTGGGAGATTCCACCGAACGGTCATGGAATGGTCGCACTCATGGCGTTGAATATTTATAAGAAACTAGACAAACCTGAGTGGCTGTCGGTTCAAACGATTCATGAACAAATTGAAAGTATGAAGTTAGCGTTTATAGATGGGAAAGCATACATAACAGAAGAGGCCGAGATGCCGGTTGAAACGGCCCATTTGTTGTCTGATGAGTATGCGGAAAAACGGGTAAAGCTTATTCATGATGAAGCGATGGATCCGCAACCGTACGAATTGCCAAAGGGTGGTACAGTGTATCTTGCGACCGCAGATGAAGAAGGAAACATGGTATCTTTCATCCAATCCAACTATATGGGATTTGGTTCAGGTATCGTTGTTCCCGGCACCGGTATTGCACTTCAAAACCGTGGTCATGACTTTTCTCTTGATAAAAATCATCCGAATGTACTGAAACCAGGTAAACGGTCATATAACACAATCATTCCTGGTTTTCTGACGAAAGATGGCGAAGCGGTCGGACCATTTGGAGTAATGGGTGGCTATATGCAACCCCAAGGACATTTCCAAGTAGTGTTAAACACGGTAGATTTCCTGCTGAACCCACAAGCAGCGCTTGATGTGCCTAGATGGCAATGGACAGAAGCTAGAAAAGTTTTAGTTGAGCCAGAGTTCCCGAATTATCTTGTTCAGTCGCTCATCAGAAAAGGGCATGAAGTAACGGTTTCTCCAGATGGCGGTGGTTTTGGACGAGGGCAGATTATATGGCGAAATCCAGAGACGGGTGTACTTCAGGGCGGAACTGAATCCCGTACAGACGGGTCCCTTGCAGCTTGGTGAAAAATAACACTATTCCTCCTAGTGGAGAGAAGGCGTCTAGTCATGAAGGATGGAAGCTGCAAAAAGATTTATTCGTTGCATTTTGTAGGGTAGGCTTGTTGGGTTTCGGAGGAGGACCGTCAGCAATTCCGCTATTTCATCAGGAAGTTGTACGCAATTACAAATGGATGGATGAAGATGAGTTCGGCGATACCCTGGCTCTCGCGAATACGATGCCCGGACCGATTGCAACAAAATTGGCAGGGTATATTGGCTACAAAGTGGGCGGAAAGTTAGGCTGTTTCAATGCCATTATCGCTTCCGTATTACCAACCTCGCTAATGATGATCTTGTTAATTGGTATCTTACAGAAATACAAAGATATCCCATGGGTTAAAAATATGTCAGCATCTGTTGTGCCGGTGGTGGCAGTCATGCTAGGGATACTATCCTGGGATTTCATCAAAAAATCCGGTGATACACTCGGGTGGAAAAAGGCATTGACGATGCTGGTTACTGCGGGAATTTTAATGGAAGCATTGAATATACATCCCGCAATTATTATATTGATCGTTCTAATTTTCATCTTCCTTCCAATTCGAAGAAGGAGGGAGAAAGTATGATTTATTGGCAACTATTTCTCGCATTTTTTATATCCGGAATGCTGGGTTATGGGGGAGGACCGGCTACCATTCCGCTAGTGGAGAATGAAGTAGTCGGGACATATGGGTGGATGGATACGCAAGAATTCAGTGAGGTAGTTGCAATCGGAAATTCACTGCCGGGTCCGATTGCAACGAAAATGGCTGCATCCATCGGCTATTCGGAAGGGGGGATCCTGGGAGCATTTGTCGCATTATTTGCTTCTGTAGCGCCGTCTCTATTTCTGATGATCGGTTTGATGGCTATCCTCATGAAATACAAAGACCATCCCAAGGTGAAAAGTATAACGAAGCTTATCCGCCCGGTCATCGCCATTCTCTTAGTGTTTATGACTGTCCAGTTTGTGCAAACGTCGTTCGAAGGGGTCGGATATTTATATACTGGAATCATAGCCCTAGCTAGTTATCTGATGCTGCAGAAGTGGAATTGGCATCCGGCGTTTGTGATCTTGATTGCACTAGGTTTTGGTGCATTGACTGGGATTGAATGGTGAAAAGGAGTACTATTTTTTTAGCGAAAGCTGGTTCTGCAAAATTTGCCATGAGCATTCAAAATTGGGTACCTGCGTAAGAAAGAATCATGAATGTTTTAACTTTCATGGTACTTTACTACACAGGTATTTTTTCAGGGTGAAATGACCCGTACCGGTGATAAACTTACTCGTACCGGTGATAAACTTATCCGATGCGGTGATACCTTCGCCAGTAACGGTGATAACCTCGCTCGAGAAGGTGATAAACTCAAGCCAAGCCCTCGCTGAACCATTTAATCCGTCCGAGCAAAAAAGCATCCATTAAGGATGCTTCAACCCACAAATACTTCATTCAATCATCTTATTGTGTGAATCAGCTTTCAAGCAAATTCCCTTGTGCGGGAATCGGATGTTCTTTCAGCATTCTTGCAAGATGGATTGTATTATAAGCAAGCATTTCAACATGCTTTTTCGTGAAATCATTTGTTTGCCCGGCGGCGATATAAGATGGACCGGGTCCTGCTTCTCCGACCCAATATGTATCGACATTCGGGGGAATAACAAACCCGATATGCGATAACCCATAGAGAATGGAAGCGGCGGCATGCTTAGCTCCGTCTTCGTTGCCTGTTACAACAACCCCGCCTACTTTATTATAATAAATGGCTTGTCCTTTATCATTTGTCTCCCCACTGCTTCCATACAATCTTTCTATGGCAAGCGTTGCGATACTACTTTTTTCCCCAAGCCAAAGCGGTGTCCCGATAATAAGGATATCCGCTTCTTTCACCTTTTCAAATATCTGTGGCCACTCATCGCCATCTCCCATATCAGGACTCATTCCATAGGAAATCGCGTAATCTGCCAGTCTAACGACCTCTGCCACGACATTTTCATTATCATAAATTTGGCAGACCTTCTTCGCAAGCGCCTCCGTATTCGATTCCTCCTCCGAATTTTTCAACGTCGCATTCAAAATAAGTGCTTTCAATGCTCCCATCAAAATCCTCCTCTGTCATTTTGCCTTCTACTCTATTAGTACCCTGTGAGTCCGGTGAAAAACGTCAATCTATTAAGAAGCAAATAAGGACCAAATAAGGTACAGTTGAGTACCTTATTTGGTCCTTATTCTATTTCAACAAACTCCTCCCGGGCACTTTTCACAACTTGTTTCAACTCACCTTCAGGAACACCTTTCAAATAATAAGCAACCGCAGCCTTACCAATGGCATACGTCCCGCCACTCGCAATGCTCGCACTAATAGCGGAACCCGCTCCTGGCAGAACCAGATTCGCAAACTTACTGCCTTGCTGCGCAATCATCCGTAGCGTGAAACCGGTCGCTCCAATTCCACCGAGCGAAACAAGCAGTTCTCTGGCTGTTTTGAACTCCAGATCGCGACCTGACAAATAAGCAACAATCATTAAAAGAACTGTCTGCAACGACAATAGGACAGCGATATCCGTCGCGATAATCGGACTTAGCGCAACTGTAGCAGCGAGTGCTGAAAATACTTTGATGAACCGGAGTGCAATTTTCTCGGCAATCTTATTGACCCGTATCGTCATGCCGAGATGGATGGCCGCCCGTATGTCGATACTTTGTTCCAAAAAATCCAGCAGCTCCTCGATGCCGTAACGTCCGTCAAATTCAATCGTCAAAGCACGGCGTTTTTCCTGGGGCAAGTCATCGGCATCCCGATCCCATTCGATATAAGAAGAAACAGGGATAATCGCCTCTACCCGTGCATCCTGTTCCTTAAAGATCCGCATGAGCTGGGCTTTCTTCTCTTCAATCAAGCTCAGCTTGCCCTTAGGATAATCCACAGGGTTTTTAATACGGGAAGGATTCAGCTCATCCACATGCGTAATAATGCCAACCATTGGCAAATCATATCCCGCATTCAGCATCATCTTTTTCGCGCTATCCACGTCTTTATCGATATGCGCCCGTTCCGTCGCTTTCTGCAAAAAAAGGATCGCATCCGGTCGAAACGCCTTAATGACAGTCGCTAGTTCGGACTCAGCTGTCTGGTTAAACGATTCAGATTCACCAATCCCACGCGTATCTATCACTTCAAAATACACCTGGCCATCTGATTCATATGTAAACCGCCGTGCTTCCTTCGTTCCAATCTCAACGTCGCTTACTTCCGCCAGATATCTCCCGCTCATAGCATTGATCAAACTACTTTTTCCTACACCTGTCCGTCCAACAAGTACAAAGCGGGGAGGCCGGGGATCCTTTAAACCTTCCAACAGTTTATTCAAATCCTTGTCATCTAGCAAAACATCCATCAACTTCTCCTGCTGCTTACCCGACAACAAATTACCCGGGATCTTAGCAAGCAAATCTTCCAGGTAGTTATTCAAATTACCGATATGGCTCATTCGTTTCTGTATTTCCTCGAATTGGGGGTTCATAAGGCCAAAACTCCTTTGCAGCATAGTTACTACTTCTTTACCCGTTTTGGATGGAATTCAGTCGGATTTAGATGTTGAATTACCCGTTCCATAAGAAAACCGGAATCTATATGGATGATCGTTATATTGAATTATTGGTTGCTATGTAAGTTGAGTCTAAGTATTGTCCCTTAGTTAGTAAGTGCTTTTTGTTGCAAAAAGTGACCGTCTATCCGATTATGACCGGCATGAGTCCCATTATGCTCGCCATGGCTTCGAATATGCTCGGCATGAGCCCCATTATGCTCACCATGGCTTCGAATATGCTCGGCATAAGCCTTATTATGACCGCCACAGGTTAATTGCATAAAATCATTTAAATTCATTTCCATTTTGCAAAGTGGATTTTTCTATCTTGATTAAAAAACTAATGCCATGTCGATAAAAAACTATACTGGAAAAGAGGTTTCATATGACACTCTGCTTGTTTCATTTTCTATCTAAACGGTAAACCGTCCCATATCATTTTGAAGCTTTTCCGCAAGTTCTGCGAGCGTTTGTGCACTTGACGCTATTTCTTCAGTTGCCGCAAGCTGCTCGTCCGTCGCGGCACTCGATGATTGGGCTTCAACTGAGGCTTGCATCGCAATCGCTACAATTTTGCCCGATTCACTCGAAACTTTATCGGTCATTGCCCGAATTTGTTCAATCGTAACAGAGACATTGCCAATTTTTTCTCGCATATCGTTCGCTGCATATTCAATTCGATGGAAAACTTCACCCGTTTTTTCGGTTGCCACAAGTCCATCTTCAACACGCTTACTGTTATCTTCTGTACTCAAAACAGCACTTCCAACGACTTGAATCATCAAGTCAATCATTAGACCGATATCTTTTGCAGACTGTTTGGATTGTTCGGCAAGATGGCGTACTTCTTCGGCCACAACCGCAAATCCTTTTCCATGTTCACCGGCCCTTGCTGCTTCAATTGCAGCATTCAAAGCCAATAAGTTTGTTCGATCAGCAATTGCCGTTATGAGCGATGTCACTGTTCGAATGTGTTCAGAATGCGTAGCCATTTCGCTAATAATACCGGCAGATTGCCCGATCGTCGTACGAATCATCGTCATTTGATTTGTGAAATCGTGCATAAGTATTGCCCCATCACCGACAAGTCGTGTTACTTCTTCGGAAGAAGACAACAACACTTCATTGTCTTTAGTAATTCGATTAATGCCTGTTACCATTTCATCCATGGAAATCGTCGACCCTTTTACAGTGGATACTTGTTGTTCGCTTGCTATCAAGTTACGCACTGTGATTTCAGCCACCATTTCAGAAGCAGCAAGACTTTCCTCCGAACTTGCTGATAATTCTTCCGCATGAACGGCAAGCTGAACAGCGGACTGTCTTGCATTTGTTATCGTTTCACAAAGATCTTCAACCATGCCATTAAAAGCAAACGCCATTTCTCCGATTTCATCTTTGTTGCGAATGTTCACCGCTTCAACAGCGAGGTTTCCGGAGGCAATTTTTTTTAGTGCATCCGTCATCGTTTCGACAGGACGTGCAATGCTGCGGCTAATGAGCCGGGCAATGATTATAGTAACGACAACGGCAATGGCTATCAGGCTAGCAATCAGGACTTGAATCCATGCTAATACACTTTGCAGCTCTTTTTCAGTCTGAGCTTGCTCATTACTTTGATGCTCAATCAGTTTTCCTATATTCTCATTAACGGCATCCTCGTAAATCTCTCCTTCGGCTGCTATCTTCGCCGCACTTACCAGTTTGCTTTCTTTCACATCTCTTATTACGATTTCGCTGATATCCTGATAACTTAAAGATGCCTCTTTAACGGCTTTAAGCAAATCACGTTCAGAAGGTGTTTGTATGAGTTTATCGACTGTTTTTAGTTTATTTTTAAATGAAGCAAGCACTTCATCACGATGAACTAAATAAGAATCTTCTTTATAAATGATAAAACCATGAATGTTTTTTGCAACTTCGTTTTGATTGGATAACAATTGCTCAAACAACAAGACACTCTTTATATTGTCATCGATGAAATACCGGTACTCATCATTCAATTTCGTTAATGCCCATAATCCGGATGCACCAACAACGATTAAAATGACAAGTATGGATGTGAAGCCAATCCATAGTTTTTTTCCTACAGTGATTCGCATGACCTGAAGTCCCCCTATGTCTTATAGTTATTTATAATTATATGACGTAGGACAAAAGTTTAATGTAATAATTATGTAAAGATTGTAAAGGAATGATAAAGGGGCTACTTCCGTGACGGACAGCCAAAAGGTTATGTAGCTCAAAACCCCTAGTAAATAATTATTAGGGGTCTTCTATTTCATCTTAATCGGAACTCTTTTCGTGGCAACCCGAAAAACCGATTTTATTTCGCATTACTTCATTCGCAATATCAAGATTTATACTTTCATCGGTTGATTTTTATTAGGAAGAATGCTTTTTGCGCCGGCGCGTGGGCGACCAAATTTATACCACTGCCTAAAAAGGATAAAGATCAGTAGCAGATCGACTGCATCGCCTCCGTAATACATCAGCAATGCGCCAGTTCTTGCCTGTTCTTCCGGAATGCCTTCCGGTGGGTATGCGTAGATGAATTTTGACAGGATACCATGACCGGCAAGGGCTAGGATGAAGACGGTAGTTCTGTATGGGAAACTTAAACGGTGGGAAACGGGATCGATGTAGAGTAAAGAAATTGTAAAAAAATAGCCGGCGATGAAGACATGAATGTGAATGAAGACATGGAGCAACAGATTTGTGTGCATTGCTGCATAAAGATTGGTTGTATAGATAAGCCATAACCCTCCGATGTTCAAGATTGAGGCGACAATAGGATGGGTGAAAAAACGGATTGGGTGTCTTTGTAACAGACGGCTAAGTTTTCTTGCAACATGAACGTTTAGTGTACGCAATAGTAATGTCATAGGTGCTGCGAGCGCGATAAGAAGCGGAGCGAGCATGCCCAGAAGTAGGTGACCCATCATGTGAGCCGTGAAATCGGCATGGGATTGACGAGAGAGTGGGCCGACCACTGCGGCGGCTGCAAAGAGCACACCTGTAACAAAGGAAGACGTACGTAGCAATGACCATTTACGAAGGTGCCCCCGTTGGTTGGTTACTAAAACAGCTCCGATGTAAAATCCAATTGCAAGCAATGCCGAAATTCCAAAAAACAGATCGGTAAAGAGAAAGGAAGCATGATTGCTTGGCTCATGATGCATGAGAAAACGCTCCTTTCCCTTTACGTTGATCGCTTTTGGCTTGGATGATTAAGGCGATACCGGCGCCAATCATAATGGCTGCGGTAATATTCCATACAAGATCATACGGCAAAATATCCACATTGTATCGGATCTGGTGGATGCGCATGATCTTATGCTGGATTGTCCCGTCATAGAGTTGGAAAATCCCGGCGCCCAACAATTTTCCTCCCCACCACATCTTATGCCACAAAGCGTGATGCCGGCGCAGGTCGGCAAGTAAGAATAGCCCCCCGACGGTCGCGAACCAACTAAATGCGTGAAAGAGCCCATCTGAAACAAGACCGACCGCAACCGTCGATTTGTCGTAAAATTTATGCCAATGGAGCAATTGGTGAAACAAGGTTTCGTCAAGAAAAGCAACAAAACCTAATCCGAACAAGATACCTGACCAAAGATTTCGGCGTGCAAACGTTACTTTGTTCGTGGAATATGCTTGCTTATTCTGTAGGGTCTTCATAATGTCTTCCTCCATCTAAAGAAGTTAGTGCTTTTCCAAGTATATCCGCAAGGGGATGGTGGTAAACGGCGTGGGGAAATTGTCTGATGCTAGTCACCGGATGCCGTAGTTTCCCTGTGCCTGCTTGGTAATAGTTTCTGGATACGTAAGACTCTATCGGAATAGCAGTCAGCTAACATGTAGGAGAAGTATGCTTTTGTTTGGTATCATTTGACTATAAGGACAATGGACAGGTTATGAAAGACATGCTGTTTTTAAGGAGTGAAAAACATGGAGCGATTTCCGGTAGGCATCCAATTCTGTTATGAGTGGCGTTCTTATCAAAGAAGGATACTAAACGAGCTGGATGGTCATCTTTTGAATGGCCATCTTCATCTTGTAGCGCCACCGGGATCAGGGAAAACGGTCCTTGGTCTCGAAGTAATGTTTCGGCTTGACCAACCGACACTCATCGTGGTGCCGACCGTGGCAATTAGAGAGCAATGGGTTGAGCGGTTTACCGAGCTTTTCCTAGGAAACGAAAAACCGGTCTGGGTATCGACTAGTTTAAAGGAGCCCGGCTTCGTCACCGTGACAACATATCAGTCGCTGCATAGTCTATTTGGTGGGCGTAATGATAAATCAAACAATGATGGCGAGGACCAGATTGACGATGAATTGATTGAGGACAGAGTGACTGGGAATAGCGACGAGGTTATCCGTAGATTTGAGCAGATGGGTTTTGGAACACTCGTATTGGATGAAGCCCATCATCTACGGACATCTTGGTGGCGGACGATGATTGAAGTGAAAAGTCGGCTCGTCGAACCTGTTGTCGTCGCACTCACTGCGACCCCGCCTTTTGATGTGAGTGCTTCGGAATGGCAGCGCTATGTTGCTTTGTGTGGTCCGATTGATCTGGAAATTTCGGTACCAGAGCTTGTGAAGTCGTCAGAGCTTTGTCCACATCAGGACTTTATCCACTATTCAATTCCTGAAGCAGATGAAATGATGCGAATTCTTGAATTCCGTGAAGACGTAGATATGTTTATCCAACAATTAAACGCGGATAAGGAGTTTCTTGCTTATCTCGAAAAGCATCCATGGATTGCTGAACCAGAAGCTCATGTTGAAGAAATTCTTTCTAGCCCGGGAGTTTTTTCTGCAATGCTACTATTCTTGAAAAATAATGGTTCACCCGCGTATTTGCATGCCCTACCTATCATCGGAATGAAAGAAGGGCAGATGCCTGAGTTGACGTTGCTTTGGCTTGAGGAGCTGCTTACGGGTCTGCTATTTCACTTAGAGGGAAAAGAAACAATCTTGAAGTCCATACGAATGCGCTTAACTCGTATTGGTGCAGTTGAGCGTCGTAAAGTTGTTCTACTTTCAAACGCGTCCATAAAAAAGGCACTCATACATAGTGCGTCAAAGTTGAAAAGTATAGAAGAGATTGTAAAAGCAGAAAAAAATGTTCTGGACGATCAACTCCGCATGGTTATTTTGACGGACTACATTCGACTTGAGGATATGCCGTTAACTGAGGAGGATGAGCTTCCATTTGCACGCCTCGGTGTCGTACCCATTTTTGAAATGGTACGCAGAAAACTTGGCCATTTAGTTAAACCTGGTATCCTGACGGGATCGATTGTTGTTTTGCCGGAAAGTGCTTTGCCGCTGTTTGATGAGGTGGCAAAAAAACAAGGGCTGACAGTTGTTACGACACCGCTCGAGGCAGATGCCTCCTTTATCCGAATCGAAGTAAGTGCTAGCAATCGACAGCAGATGGTTGCAGTAATGACGGAAGTACTCAATAGGGGTGGCGTCGACGTCCTGACCGGAACTGCTGCGCTTTTAGGGGAGGGATGGGATGCCCCTTGCATAAATTCACTCATCATGGCGTCCTATGTCGGCTCCTTCATGCTTTCAAACCAAATGCGCGGACGTGCGATTCGGACAGATCGGCATGATCTTACTAAAACATCTTCTATTTGGCATCTTGTTTGTGTTGACAGGAATGATACAGGCGGGGGAACGGATTATGAAAACCTGACGAGAAGATTTCGTTCGCTAATTGGCATTGGCGCCAAAAGAGCTGTCATCGAAACGGGCATCGCGCGATTGGAGACAGGGGTTCCCCCGGTGACTGCGGAACAAGTAGATGAGTTGAATAGGGAGATGCACCAACGTGCAGGCAAAAGGAACACGCTTTTCGACCGATGGCAAAAGGCGATCGACAATGGCCGTGAAATGACGGAAGAAATTGTCGCGCAAAAACGTTCATTACCACGACCATACTATCTGGATAACACGTTGAAGGGCCTGGCCTGGATCACGGGCTTTATCGCTCTAGAAGCTGTATTCGACTTCAGCAATCTCTTTCGGAATCTTGGCGTGTTTTCGTTTAAGGAAGGAATGACAATAGCGGCAGCGCTGGGACTGCTATTCGCTGCACCTTCCCTCTATAGGACTGTGAAATTGTATAGCAAGCACCCTTCTGTAGAATCAAGCATGAAGGAAATCGCAGAAACCCTTTATGTGTCCATGCATCATGCGGGTGCAATTAAAATACCATTCCATAAAATGATGATTCGAATAACGAATGATGGTTCAGGATACTATACATGTTGGCTTGACGAAGGAACGACGCAGGAGAAGACTGTATTCATGAATGCATTGAAAGAATTGCTAGATCCAATAGAAAACCCCCGATACATTCTTATCCGAAAGGCCGGAAAGCTGTGGAAACGGACTGACTATCATGCAATCCCCCAAGTAATCGGGCAAAAAAAGGAATACGTGAACTTCTTTTTAAAAGAATGGGCACACCGAGTTGGAAAAGCGGACTTCATCTACACAAGAACTGCCGAGGGGCGGCTTCAACTATTAGAAGCAAGGATGAAGGCGTTGTCAATTACGTTTGTTCCGAAAGCGGAGCGTACCAGCGGATGGCGATAGATGATGGATACGAGATGGTGTAGCGAAGAACGTGGAGTAGGGGATGACCAGGAGAATGATTACAGTTGAATACTTTCTTCATAAAAAGATTCTCTATACTAATAGGACTTGTTTATATATTAGTAGAAATCGAGGTAATACTGAAGTGAGGTTTTTCATTAAGGAAAGCCACCGTTATGGACCAAGTAGTGTACCTTAGATGGTCCTTTTTTCAACTTACTGGATGGTGGAATAAAAGAAAGTAACCTTCCCACTTGCACCTTACCCAACGCAATGATTTATAGTGAACTTACCGGTAAACAGCTAGCTCAAAAGAATTGGGATGGATATGAAAGAACAGTAGAAAGTAGGATGCCTTGCCAAGCTAACAGGGTTAACCATAAGAACATTATGCTACTACGACCAGATTGGATTACTTTCACCCTCTGAATCCGGCCAGAGGCTTAACAACAAGGCGAATCTTGTAAGGATAAAACAAATCCAGTCACTAAAAACAAATGGGCTAGTCATAGAAGAGGTGCAGTCCATGCTAACTGGCAGAATCATAATTAATCCCGACCCAAATGGTGCGTTTGAAGGAGGACATCTGTAACCAGCAGACTCTCCTTAACAAGTTGGAACACGTCTCGGCACTCATTCATAACAGGAACCCCTTACAGCCCGAAGATTTTATATACTTCTTAGAAGCGATGAAAATGAATCAAGAAAAGTATTTCACAAAAGAGCAATTGAATCATATGAAAAATCAATACAGATGCACATAGCGGAAACAATGAAAAAAGCACGGTAAGAATTTATAACTGTGTAAAATGAAATCCGGTAACATATGCAAAAATGCAGACTGACAATAGAGAAAACGTTCAAAGTCTGGCTAAACGATAGCAAGAAATAATAGGCATGTCTGCTCCACAAAATGACCCTGAATTTATCAAGGCGGCAGAGTAGTTTCATGCTGAAAATCCAGGGAATGACGGGGGTAGACTTTAATAGTTGATTCTCTTTTTGATGATTAAAAAATTGAAACTAGGTATGTGTATATTGGAGTGCCCGTTACCACTATGCTATGAAAATCTGCGCACAGACTACTAGGTGAATTCATAACCAAAAAGAAACTGTGACAGGATTTCGTGAATTGGAGAAATAGGTGTTAAAGTTCCAAATGTAATAACTTTATTGGGGGGATTTTAGATGAGTCATATTTACACGCGAAAAGAACTTGATGAAAAGTTATCTAGCGTAACTAATAAGACACTCGGGGAAGTGGATATAAATCAAGTTTTTAATAAAGCGATTGATAAGCCAAAGATTACAGGAATTGCAGGAGATGTCATTGAACAATCGGTGCTAGGATATCCTGCTGATAATAAACAAGAGCCTGACTTAATAGTGGATGGCTTGCATACAGAATTAAAAACCACTGGTCTTAGAAAGCCGAAGAGACTTGAAAATAGTGATGATGACAAACATTTTATCGCAAAGGAAGGCGTTTCTATAACGGCTGTTTCTCCAGAAAACATCACAAGCCAAGAATTTGAGGATTCATATTTGTGGCATAAGATGGAATATATGTTATTTGTGTTTTATCATTACAATTCATATAAAGTTGTGCCCGCGTATGATTATTCTACATTCAAAGTATTGGGGCATCATTTTCATGAATTTTCTGATGAGGATAAAGAAATCATTTTTAACGATTGGAAAATTGTTCGCGATAAGGTTGAGGAAATTCAAAGTATTTCACCAAACCCGAAGGAGGAATATCCATCGCTTACCAAACTGCGTAGTGAGTTGATGTATTTTGATTTAGCACCGAAGAGGAGTCCACGTTTTCGATTGAAGAAGGATGTAGTAAATGTGATTATTGGTGAGTTCTTTAATAAGAAACTTGAAAAGTTAAATAGGAGGATTACAAGCTATTCTCAATTAGATTTGCTGTTGCATAACTTTACTGAGCTATTCAAAGGAAAAACACTTAAAGAAATTGCGACTAATTTGAGTGTTGAATTACCGGAAAGTGTTAGCAAAAATATTGTAGAGCGAATTATTACGAAGTTCTTTGGTTCTGAAGAGAAAAAACTAAGAAAGATTGATATATTCTCGAAGATTGGATTGATACCAAAAACAGTAGTTTTAAACCCAAGTGGTGGAAGAACAGAGGATATGAAGTTCGACAGGATTGATTTTGAAGAATGGTTTGTTGACGGGGAAGAATATGAGGATAGTAATCTGTACGATTTCTTCTATAATCATAAGTTTCTGTTTGTGATTTTCAAAGAACCTGAAAAGGATTCTCCGCTACTTGAAAATCAATTTGTAGGATTCAAGCGATACAGTTTTACAGATGATTTTATAGAAAATGATTTAAAACCGTATTACGATGAACTGAAACGACTGATTGTGAATAAAGAAATTCGTGAGGAACCTGTATCTTATAAAACAGGAGTGAAAAAGGGACAACTAATTATTAATCCAAGTGGCACTGTGAAAACAGAGATAAATCTCCCTAAATCTAAAGACTATTTAGTGTTTACGAGAGGCTCAGGGATTGATTCATCAAAGAAACCAGTAGAACTTAATGGCGTAAAAATGTATGCACAATACTTTTGGATAAAAGGAAAATGGATAGTAAAAGAACTTGAAAATGAGCAATATATTTAGCCGATTTTGGGTGCTGGCGCATAATTAATCCGGAACTTAATGAGAATCCCAAGTTACCAATACTCTACTATAAATGAAAAAAGCTGATACAGAAGTATCAGCTTAAAGGGATAGTTGCATTTGTACCTTCGCAGGTTTGTTTGTTCTTTCAATTTCTTCAATTCGCATACCCATCACTTCAATCAAACCCACAACTAATGCATTTCCCATACAAAAGTATCTCATACGATCTGTCATCCAGGCTGTCCAGTCGTCTGGAAATCCATTCAAACGTTCACATTCGATAGGGGTAAGAAATCTTTTTCGACCATTGACTTCGACGACATGCGTGCTTCTATTTATAGAACCTTCACTTGTTAACATTGTTCTTCCTGGTTTATCAAGGTCATCGGTAGGGGACATACCACCTTCCGAGAAGAGATATTTATGACCATCAGCGGTTGTTCTTTCGATTTTCTTAGGTCCTCTTAGATAATTGAATTTCTCTTCATTCTCTGGTGTGAGGTAGAATTTCTCATTGATTAAGCTTTCGTCAAGTAGGATATCGTGTAGTAACGTCGGTTTTTTCAAGACCGGTTCCACGTGAGCGGTTAATACTTTACCGTTTCTCATAATACCCGCTGTATGGAAATTGAAAGAGAATTCATCGGAAATCTTAACAATATCCTCTGGCAAGGCTTCGGCACTTATCCGGCCTTTATATGGTTCTTCATAAACGGGAAATGGTTTTGCAAAGAATCCTTCTTTAAAAATAATTTCATTATCGTCCAGTTTATGTTGAATCTTCTCAAATGTGATGTCATTTTTATAGGCAAAGATGAAGACCCTTCTTCTCCTTTGCGCAAAGCCGTATTCAGCGGCATTAATTACGCGCCATTCGACGCTATAACCAAGGTCCCTAAAAGTGGCAAGCATCACTGCAAAGTCTCGTCCTCTTTGTGATGATGGAGACTTAAGAAGCCTGTCCACATTTTCGAGAAGGACATACTTAGGATTTGTATTTTCTATAACCCGCTTAATTTCCCAAAATAGAACGCCTTTTTTTCCTTGAATTCCTTTTTCGCCGGAAAGTGTACGGGCTACGGAGTAATCTTGACAAGGAAAACCACCGACCACCAAATCTGGGGCGGCTGTTTGGAAATCTTCATCGGTTACTTTTGATATGTCTTCGTTACTGTGTGTTCCACTTTGGAAGTTACGTGAATAGCAGTTGAAAGCATCTTGAGTTTTTCGGGAAGGCTCCCATTGGTTTGCCCAGGTAACATCGAAAAAATTGGGATTAGCTTGTTCCAATCCGAGACGGAACCCGCCTACGCCAGCGAATAATTCCAAAACGCGCATAGTTTTGTTGTCAGACATTTGCGAACACCCTTTCGATTCCTTTTAGACATTATACCCTATTTCGACAAAAAGATCAAATTATAATTTCCCATTCGGTGATTTAACATTGTAAGCGACTTTTGCCTCATTGACAAATTCTATTGTATTTTCAACCGCAGAATCAAGGTCATTTCTTATTTCATGTTCCCAAACCCTTTTGATGTTCCAGTCTATCTCCTCGTAATAAGCAGTGACTTCAAGGTCCCTTTCGATATTACGTGCGAATTTCTTGTCCCAAAATTCCTGATTACTTTTTGGCCTCTTGAAATGAACTGGGCAAGCATGCCAGAAACAGGAATCGACAAAAATCACTATTTTATATTTCTGTATTGCTAAATCTGGCGTGCCTCTAAGTGATCTAACATTTCGGCGGAAACGGAGACCTTTTTTCCACAAGGCGCTTGCAAATTGATTTTCCAGCTTGGACTTAGCCTTTATTGCACCCATTGTCTTGCTACGTTGTTCTTTGGACATAATATCAGCCACGAGAATCAATCCCTTTTACATATATGCTTCCCGACATCCTTAGCTGTCTAAACAATTTAATGTGGAATCGACACGTATTTATATATTCAGGTAACTGCACGATACTCATCAAGACCACTTTATATTAGTTGAACAACGGAATAGAAACTACGGTAAGAAATTTGGCCACTGCCCGTCGAACAGGAAAGAAAACCCATTCGACTCAGTTAGAAATTCAGATAGATAATAGCATAAGAATAATTAAACCCAAAGAAATACTAAAGCCTGCTTTGATATTTCTATGTTGTAAATGGATATAAGCATCAGGAAGTCAGGGATAGTTCGGGGGGGATGGACAATCTAGATAAGTAGGATAGCTATCGAATCTATCTATTGTTAACGAAACCAGCTATCCCAGAGAAAACTATAGGGGGAATGAATATAATTTACATCTTTACAAATAAATTTTAGGTATTTGTACGAGATACTAACTATTGACACTCCCAAGAAGTAGCCCATTACTATTCAAGTATTATTAATTTAATACTTAATCAAAAGTTAGCGGATCCCCTTGAGATAGTAAAGGCTTTAAAGAAAAAAGAAGAATTTAAATATCTTCAAATAGACATAGTTGATAATGATGAGAGTGGTATAAAAGAAAACTTTTCAAGGGGTAAAAAACAGATAGTGAAGGTTAATGCCCTCGTCCAAAACATACCTAAATGTCCAATTTGCAATGGGTATATTACGGTTGCATCTTCTTCAGTAGATCATGTAAGGCGAAAAGAGGATGGAGGAACATCAGCTATTAGCAATGCACAGTTAACGCATTTATATTGTAATACCACATATAAAAATTGATATTTATTATCAGGCGTGTTGATTATCCCGAAACATACACAATAGTGCTACGTTAACTTAACTTTAGGTGATTGTGTACGACACTACTCAGTAAAGACTCTACAATTGCAAAGTTATGAAATGGAAACAAGATTTACGCGGAAATATCTATTACGCATGTATGCCTATTCAGTGTGGTGAATTGTTTGCGGTTGTTTTTTGCACAGGCACCAATCACTAAAGCATAATACATGTCCCATCTTCATTACGTACCATAAGAACGAAGAGGTAGAATCCAGCGTTAATTATGGCGACGAACTCTTGAATCCAGAATTACTTAAGTGGTACACGAGAAGTAATCGAACATTAAGATCCCAACAAGTTCAGAAAATAATTCATTCAGACGACAATAAAATTGATATTCATATATTTGTGAAAAAAGATGACGACGAGGGAACGGATTTCTATTATTTAGGGCAAGGGTATCCTGATAAGTCCAGTGTTGAAGAGGACCGAATGACTGATAAGAATGGCAAAAATCTTCCTGTTCTTCATATGAATATGGTGATGGAACAGGCTGTGGAGGGTAAGCTTTATCATTATTTAATAGATAAATGAAAAGGGAAATTCTATTTGTGATTAGGGGAACCGTATCATAAGTAGGTGGAGTTTCCATATTTAAATTTGAAACTCTTGTGTGAAAAGAACTACTGCGAATGTTTGGGGTAATAAATTTGCCTTGCAAAAAGATACCTTTTATAATTTCGCTTTTCGATATGTTGGAAAATTAAAAAACACTGAAAACCCCTCGACAAAAAATCGACGGATTTCCAGTGTTTTTTTGCAGGTAAACGATTCTTGTGAAAATAAAAACCCGCTGAATGTCCCCTTTTTCGTTTTAATCGTCTATATAAAGAATGTATAGTACGTTCATAAAAATAATATGAAGCGGGGTATCACAATGGATAAAGGCTGGATAAAGATTCATCGATCAATCTTAGAAAAACCAATTTGGACAGAGGCGACGTCTGAGCAGAAAGTCGTCCTGATTACCTTATTGCTGATGGCTAATCACAACGAAAAACAGTGGGAGTGGAAAGGAAAAAAATTTACGGCTCGTCCGGGTCAATTCGTAACGTCTTTGCCCTCTCTTGTCCAAAAGTGCGGAAAAAATAGCAGTGTACAGAAAGTACGAACAGCTCTAAAAAGATTTGAGAAATACGAATTTCTAACAGACGAATCAACACCGCACAATCGACTGATAACCCTTGTGAATTGGGGCTTATATCAAGGTTTAGATGAGAGAGCAACAGTCTTATCAACAGACAAGCAACAGACGACTAACAGACAGCTAACAGTTAACAAGAATGTAAAGAATGAAAAGAAAAGTAATCGTATCAAAGAAGCTGATGACGAATCATCTGTTTTTTATCAACTTGCTAGTCAACTTGTTGGAATTATTAAAATGAATCATCCAGGAACAAAAGAACCAAATCTCTCCAAATGGTCAAACGACTTTAGATTGATGGTTGAACAGGATAAGCGGGCGGTCGAACAAATCACCCCTTTAATTAACTGGTCTGGACAGCATACGTTTTGGCATACTGTTATCCTCTCACCTTCGTCCATAAGGAGAAATTGGGATTGTATGGTTTCTCAGCAAAAGCAAGAACGTACGCCTGTGAAGGGACAAGTTCTACATATACCGAAAAAGCTGGTCAATGAAATTACTTTAGATTACGCGGCAGGAGAAGAGGCATGATTGCGGAAAAAAGTATTGGTTTAAGAATGAAAAGGTGAATTCTACTAATTTAAGGTACCTGGTTCTGATAAATTCCAAATTGTGTTAGTACCAGGTACCTTTATAAAATTAAGTCCGTTTTCATAACTTCTCACTTTTAAGACAAGCTATATAAAAAGGAGAAAGGTGATCATATGGATAATAATTATGGATTACGTAGTTCGTGGTATGAATAAACCATTCACACCACGGCTTGTCTATTTTGAGCCAAATGCACTTGAATATCCGCTTGGAAAAGAACTGAAGGAAAAGTTTGAGAAAATGGGGATTGAAACGCGTTTTACGACATCACATAATCAGATTCGGGATTTGCCGGGTGATACGGACGCGCAAAAATACCGTATCGCGAAATCCACCTTAGTCGTAGGCATTCGAAAAACGTTAAAGTTCGAGACGTCCAAACCGTCAGCCGAATATGCAATCCCTCTTGCGACAGGGTGTATGGGGCATTGTCATTATTGTTATTTGCAAACGACGATGGGTAGCAAACCCTATATTCGAACTTACGTTAACGTGGAGGAGATTTTCGAAGCGGCTGATCGCTACATCGAAGAACGTGCACCTGAAATTACACGATTCGAAGCTGCGTGTACATCCGATATTGTGGGAATTGACCATTTGACGCATTCATTAAAAAGAGCAATTGAACATATTGGTCAAACAGAATTAGGTAGGCTACGTTTTGTAACAAAATTCCACTTTGTAGACCATTTATTGGATGCCAAGCATAATGGCAATACGCGATTCAGATTTAGCGTAAACGCTGATTATGTTATTAAGAATTTTGAGCCCGGCACTTCTCCTCTGGATAAAAGAATCGAGGCTGCCGGGAAAGTGGCAAGAGCCGGTTATCCACTAGGCTTTATTGTTGCTCCCATTTACCTTCATGAAGGCTGGGAGGAAGGCTACCGCCACTTGTTCGAACGACTTGACGAGGAATTGCCGCAAGATGCAAGAGAGGATATTACATTTGAGTTCATTCAACACCGATTTACGAAGCCTGCAAAAAAAGTAATTGAAAAGAACTACCCAAAGACAAAATTGGAGCTAGATGAAGATAAAAGGCGATACAAATGGGGGAAGTATGGAATCGGTAAGTACATTTACCAAAAGGACGAAGAGGATGAAATAAAATCGTATTTATACGGTTATATGGAAAAGTACTTTCCGAATGCAAAATTGGAGTATTTTACTTAAGAAAACGAAAAAAGCGTATGGGCCCGGGGGAACTGGGGCTTTACGCTTTTTCTCGGCGGATTGAATAAGTCACCGTCTATTGTACACTCAACTAACTGTTTTCTGACCAAAGTTAAACACCGCCAAGAATATCCGATGAAAGGGAATCACCGATCTTAAGCCCGCGAGACTTATCGGTAATCTGCAACTGCTGATAGAAGTATTTGAAAACTTTTATTTGTCGTTTCAGGAAACCGACTTCTTCAGTTGTAAAGATAATGTATTAAAAATCGGTTTTGGTAGAAGATAAGTACGAATACGAAGGAGGAGTTATTGTATGAGTATGCTTTCACGGATTGCGTTAGCTCTAGTTATTATCGGTGGACTTAACTGGGGTTTGATCGGTTTTTTTCAGTTTGATTTAGTTGCGACATTATTTGGTGGTCAAGATGCATTCTTATCTAGGGTGGTCTATGGTCTTGTAGGGTTAAGTGCCCTGCTATGTCTCGGTCTATTGTTTAAGCCTAGCGAAGAGATCGACACGGTTACCGACCGGCATTCACGTTTCTCCAATCCTAATTTAGGTACAGAATTCGGCGAGGAGCCGGATTTCAGGAAAGAGCGGGACGCTGAGATGAAAAAGGCGAATCGCATGGATGATGCAGACTGATTGCAACAAAAAAACAGCCACATCCATTTAAATGAAAAATTAGGTGCCTGGTGCTAAAGCAATTCAGAGTTGTTTTAGCACCAGGCACCTTACATTAAAAAAACAACATGCAGAGGAAATCCTTTGCATGTTGTTTTTATTATCAACGCTTTACTTTTTAAGTGAATACTTCTTCCCTTTTTGATCCATCACTTCGATATGGGTTGCAGTGACATGCATATCTTTGGCAAGGATGTTTGAAAGTTTGCTTGCTTTCTGATCCAGCAAACTATATTTGAACACTCCTTTTTTATTAAAGTAGTACATCGTGGAGTGATCGAATGCTACGGATTTATTGTTTTGGTTGACTTTAATATGCTTTGTTGTGAATGCAACGTCATCGAAAATGACGCGAGCATCGAATCTGAATTCTATTTTCTTATCACTGCCATCCATAGCTGTGGAAATTAACACGAGCGGGTCATCTAATGGAATGTTTTCATCAAATGTGTAATCGAAATAACGCTCTTTATTCTTTTCATTTGTGTAAAAGATTCGATCGTTCCAAATATACATGTTTCGGAACGTATAACCTGAAGGGTGACTCATGAATTCAAAATTTTGGCCATCTGTCTGTACTCTCATTAATCCATACGACGCTGGAAGTTCGCTCATTTCTCCGACAGAATGCCAGTAAGGAATATAAATATCTTCATTATACAAAATAAGGGGGAATCCGGTCAACAACAGGGTTTGAAAGTAATCTTCTTTCTTTATGTCTAAGTTGTTCAACAACATATCTTTTTTACCTGTTTTTTGATTTTCTTTAGTCACATAAAATCTGAAATCATCTTCTTTACTAATAGTGTAAATAGAACCATTCTGTTCGACAGTCTTTCCTTTGTTGCTAACATATGAATGATATTTGCCTAATTTCATATTGTCATCTAATGCTCGAACGAGAAATGCCGAGAAGTGGGCACGGGTGACAGATTCTGAAGGCATGTACCTACCATTAGACCCGCCTGAAATCCGTTGTTTTGCAATCCCGTTAATGTCTTGATAAGCCCAATGAGCAGGCGAGACGTCAACGAAAGTAGCTTGCGTGTCCAATGGTAATTCAAATGAGCGGCGAAGAATCGCTGCCATTTGAGCGCGAGTTGTTGTTTCGCCAGGGCGCATAAAGCCGTTGTCGCCGCGAAGAATTCCTTTTTCATGTACGGTTGCTAAAACCGCGTAATTAGGTGACGTTTTGGCAACATCCTTAAATTGAACGGATGTATTTACCGTCAAAGGGATATCCAATGCTTTGATGAGCATTGTAGCCGCTTGAGCTCTTGTGAGGGGTTCATTTGGTTTGAATGTCCCGTCAGGATAGCCGCCGATGATGTGATGGTTATACAAATACATAATCTCTTCATGTGCCCAATGGTTCTTCACGTCGGGAAATTGATTGTCAGCAGCCTTTGCTTGAAAAGGCAGAGCTAAGAAAAGCAGGATTGTCATGGACAAAAACGCTAGTTTGTTTTTCAAGATATAAACCTCCTAGGGGCTGTCTTTATCCAAGTATACTATAAAGAACAATTGTTGTCAGAATTTGGTGTATGAAAAAATCAAGATCGATTGGCGCACAGGCTTGGATTCATTGAAGATAAGATGGACGTCTTTTGGGACTAGGTATCGAGCCGATTTAGCATAGTTTCGATTCATACTTTTGTATTCAGATATGATAATCTCACTTTTCTTTCTTATTTTAGCCCCGTGATCCCGTATCATTGAACGAGCTTTGATGGAGAATCGCAAGTAATTGCTCGGCCATATAATCGGATGGATATAAGAATTCGCTGTCAATCCAAACGGTTATCATTCCCCAAATTGCGTATGCTTGGTAGTTGGCTAACATTTTGCTATTGGTTTTTGTATGTAAGGGTCTATTGGATATGTCTTGAAGGATAAGTTGTGATAATTCGTTGCAGACTCTGGCTTGTAGACCTGTTAATATATTGGATTTTCCTAGTAATGTATAAAAATTGGCGTTAGTCGCCACGTGTTCGAATATTTTAATGGCTGAAGCAGTAAGCTTGCTGACTTCGAAAACTGTCAGGCTTTCATAAGGTGCACGGTAAGATGTGATTAGATTCTTCATGACTTCATCGATTATTTCTTCCAACAGTTCTTCTTTGTCTGCATAGTGTTTGTAAAATGTTCCCCGATTAAGATCGGCAAGTTGGACAATATCTGTAATTGAAATATGTTTGAATTCTTTTGTTTGCATTAAGGTTAGAAGTGCGTCTTTTAGTGCCACTTTTGATTTTCGAATCCTTCTATCCACGCTTGGTGATGGATCAGACATTATTAACCCCCTCATTTTTTAGATAAACGAACAAAACTTGAATAGAGTGTCTAATAAGCAACAAGCCTGTGTTGATTTGCTGATTGAATGAAGTAGCTTGAATTGATTATACTATAAATGAAAGATAGTAAACATCTGTTCATTATCGTTATTGTGAAAACGCATTCAATTTAAAATAGGAGGGAATAAATTGAGACTTCAAGACAAAGTAACGGTTGTAACTGGGGCCGGTTCAGGCATGGGGAAAGCAATCGCTATGCTCTATGCGCAAGAAGGGGCAAAAGTGGTTGTGTCCGATATTAACAATGATTCTGCTAATGCAGTGGTAGAAGAAATTAAATCGAATGGCGGGGACGCCATTGTTGTCGTTGCGAATGTTGCCAAAGAAGAGGACATTCAAAATCTAATTGACACAGCTGTCAGCACGTATGGCACAGTTGACGTGTTGGTGAATAATGCCGGTATTATGGACAACTTTGAAGCTGCGGGTGATATTGAAGACGATAAGTGGGATCGGATTTTCGCGATAAATACGACGAGTGTTATGCGTTCAACACGTAAAGTATTGCCGATCTTTTTAGCAAAAGAGCAAGGCGTGATTATTAATATAGCTTCAGCAGGAGGACTATATGGTGCTCGTGCTGGTGCTGCATACACGGCATCTAAACACGCTGTTGTTGGCTTTACAAAAAATACGGGCTTTATGTACGCTAAGCAGGGTATTCGATGTAACGCTATTGCCCCAGGGGGAGTAGAAACGAACATCGGATCTTCGATGACATCGATCAACGAGTTTGGGATGGGACGCATTCAACCGGGACTTGCAATTAATCCACGGACGGGCAAGCCTGAAGAGATTGCAAAGGTGGCATTGTTCCTAGCTTCAGACGATTCGAGCTTCGTCAATGGTACGGTCATAACGGCAGATGCAGGATGGACTGCTTATTAATTTGAAAATAGATATCTGGATCTGAAACAGTTCTGAACTGTTTTAAATCCAGATTTTTTTATTTATATCTTTAATTTTTTTTATAGTTAAATGATCTTTGAGAAATAAAAAAACACATAGTGTATCTTTTGTAGTCCATTCCACCGGAATCTCATCCAACTTAATTTTAGTTGCCTGTTCAAGATACTACTCAGTTAATACAATAAATTGAGTAGTTATAAAACGGAAATCATATATACACGAAAGTATCTATCTTGTATAAGTATATATTCACCGTTGATGAATTGTTTGCCGTTTTTTCATGCACAGGCACCGGTGACTAAAACTTTTATAAACAGCCATGATGAAACAAACATATAAATATAATAAGAGGTAGTTCCCACAAGTATATTTGTGATTAGGGACTGCCTTTTTTGTATAAGCATTGGTTAACAAATGTGCAAGGTATATAGAATAATTTTGCTGGAAAGGAGGATTTTCTTATGAAGAATAAAAAAGAAATCATGAGGATCATTCAGCAATTGGATCATCATATTGCAGATGATTTTGAGGCACAGGACCTAGACTTTAAACAGTGGAATTTTAGTGCTGCAGAGGAAAATATCAATAAAATGATTAAATACGCTGTTTGTATGGCAAATGGCGGCGGGGGCAGTGTTGTTTTCGGCGTGGCCGACAAAGTGCGGGGAATAGACAATGTTTTAATAGGGATTCCATTTGATGTAGACATAAAAGAATTACAAAAAAGGGTGTTTGAGAATACAGATCCACACATTATTCCTTCATTTTATGAACTATTTTATAAAGAACATTCGATCCGTCTATTAGTCATGAACATTTTGCCGGAAACACCGCCTTATGCAACAACAGAAGGTACAGCAACCATTAGACAAGGGAAAGAATGTCTGCCGTATAGGAACGACTCTTAGGGATAGTCTGATTATATGATGGGATTACTGAATTAAAATAACCTCACTTTATACCATTTCAGAGAGCCTTTTCAATGTAATCACATGATGAATATGAATCTGACGAGGAAATTTTAAAATCAAAAAATGACATGCAATCGTATTTATTAGACCTCACCGCGCATACTTTCAGGATATTTTACAATACTAAGCGTTCCGTAACTTATCTTATTTGCAGGAAGGGAGAGGTGTAAATGGCTAAGGATTCAGACACAAGTTGGAAAAAGGATAATCCAAGCACTTTTTTAGGCAACTCCGTTCAAAAGGCGGATCGTGCGGTGAAGCAAGCAATGTCACATCCGGAAGAGATAGCAGTTGAGCATGCTTTCAATTCAATATCACGTGCGGAAAAGGCATTTTTGCATGCTGAACAACATAATGAGCAAGCGAATTCAGTCCAGCAAAACAAAGAACAGTTAGACTTGATGAAGCAACAATTGAACGATGTCCAGGGAATTGTAGAAGAGCAATAATATGTGACAATAACCCCCGCAAGTCTCGACTGGGTATATTGATCGTGTCTAATTCATCGATACAGAGTAAACAAAAAAGGCGGCATTTCGTTCAGAATCCAACGAAATGTCGCCTTTAAAAATTCGGATTTACTTACCAGAGTTTAAAACGTAGGTCCCTCCGCTAGATCCGCTTCTCCTCTTTCACCGATACTATCTCAGCGTCAGCTCCGAATTCTCCCCTGACTACTTTCCTTGCACCGACGGGGGTTCTCGCGGTGACTTGTTTGATTTGCTTTGTTCCGTTTAGTTTCATTTCCACAACGAAGCATTTTGATCCGCACATCATATGAATCCCTCATTTCTTACGTTTTTCGGTTCATTTCCTTCATTGTAGGATAACTACGCTTTAATGGGAAATCTATCGCCGTGTCGACTTGGAAGAGTCCGCGTATCATTCGAAATTGATTGTAGTCCTACCATCATCAAAAACATTGCTATAATAAGGGAGTGTCAAATGCTGAACCAAAGCTTTGACGCTCTTTTTACATTTATAAAGTGAGTTTTAGATTCGATATGACAGATTATACTAGTCAGGGAGTGCAAACCCTCGCCAGTGTATATGAAGAAATCAATCGCATGATTGATGGGTTTGAGCTAATTCCGGAAGCGCTGTTGGGGTAGAAGAGATTTATGGCACGACAAGAAGTAAATAGAGAGCGTATGTTGATATTGAGCACCAGATTCACTTGGAACATAGTTATTATTAAAAATAATAATATTGAAGGAGGCGTTAAATTGGGATACGTTTTAGATCACGTTGGAATTGCTGTTAGAAGTATTGATGACGCACTTCCCTTTTATCTTAATGTTTTAAATGGTTCATTAGAGGACCGTTATACAAGTGATACA
>DYWT01000243.1 GCA_020742515.1 Sporosarcina psychrophila | reverse complement strand
AGAACGTGAACAATTCTCGAACTGGACAGACGAAAATAGTACAGTCGAGCAAACAAATTCGGGCGAGTAAATTCTTTTGATTTTGACCTTCCCTCTCTCGACTTTCGAAGAAAGATCGGAGAGGGATTTTATTTTATGCGTGAGCATAATAATAAAATAGGGTTTTAATATTTTGGGGGGATTGGGGGGATAAGCGTAGCGTTCCCCTCAACAAGCTGTCCATAGTCGTCAGACAATGGAACTGCTTGTCTGTCTTTCTATTTCCCCATTAGCCTCTTAAAGCGACGGGGGAATAGTGAGCATGAACTATGAATGCGAAAGAAGGTTTTGAACTTATGAACAAGCAAAAAAAAAGAGATACAAGATTAACGGTACGTTTATCTGATGAGCTTTTTGATACGATAAATGAAGTGTCGAGTGATTTAAATCTATCGAATAGTGATGTGATTCGGTACGCTTTAACGAATAATTTACGTGACGTTTCAGCATTGAAACGTAAGCGAATGTCGGTAGAAGAACGCGAAATGATTATCAACTCTTATCATAAATTAGAGAAGTCAGTTAATCTTTTTTCAAGTAATAATGTAAAGATTGGTACGAACTTACATCAGTTTGTAAAATGCTTAAATATGAATCCTAATTTAGATACAAAAAACATAAGAATTGTGTTAAAAAACATGCGCCATTATGAGTTAGAAGAATACAAAAAATCATGTGATAAGCAAATTGAAATTATTCGAAAAGAGTTGCATAACATATGGCAATTACTACAATAACTTCAACCAAAAATGGCAAAGGTTCGATTGATTATGTACTAAAAGGTCGGACAGAGGATAAGAAAGCCTCAGAGGAGCGCACGTTGGCGATTCGAGGTCACAACCTCGATCCGACACGAGCAGCGGAACAGATGGCGGCGGTTTGGCGTAATTTTGGGAAAGATGATGGCAATACAATACAGACATATCGTATTATTCAATCGTTTCGTGAAACAGACTTCCATAAAGATAATTACGAGGATATTGAAAAAGCCAATGAAATTGGATTAGCGTTAGCCGAAAAACTCTATCCAAATCGCCAAGCACTTATCGTTACACAAGCAGATGGCGAGGGTGGTAAGGTGCATAATCACATCATCGTAAATTCAGTTGAACCTGTAACTGGCAAGTCGTTGAGAGGAATCGAAACCTCTTGGGAAAAGACGATTTCAAAAGCAAATGATGACATTTTAAAAGAATATGAAATTAAAGCATTAGAACGTGATACATTACGTGATGTTGCCTATTCTCGCAGCGAATTATCTATTATTATCGATAAAACAGCGAGTTGGAAAGATACAATTCGTGACGCTGTAGAAGATTCGATGAGCGATATAAAAGTGACATCGATTGATGATTTAAAAGAAAAGTTACAAAGCGACTACGATATTGAATTGAAGTTGAGAGGAAAGACAATCACGTATTCAGGTACATTCAATACAAGCAAAGATGAAGAAAATCCGAAATTTATAGAACGAAAAGTTCGAGCAACAAAACTCGGTAAAAATTATGGATTGGAGGCATTAGAATATGGGTTTAGAGAGAATGAAAAACAACGAAAAACAACAAGCAAACTTAGCACAATCGAACGAATCGAAACCACAAGAAAAGACGGTGCAGCAGTCCAACTCGGAAAGTCTAACGCAAGGAAGATCGATGAGGGGGAAAGCTTCACTGTCGGAGCAAAATCAAATAGTCGAAGCACTCGTGACGATAAATCAGAATCAAAAAGCGTTGATGAACGAAGTACAACAGCAAGCACAAACAAATCTACAAATAATGACACAAGTGCAATCGTTGCAGAAAGAATTCGAGCATTACAAGAGCGAAATCAACAACTTGAAGCAGAACAAGAACAGCGAAAACTCGAACAAATTGAACAACAAAATAAACGAATTGAGCACGAACGTAGAAGGGCTGAGCAAACTCGTATTAGCAAGCAAAACCGTAGTAACCGCAGAGGACAAGACGGTCCTAGCCTCTGATGAAGTGCTACGCAAGGAAGTCGAAAAGCTCCGAAATGACGTCACATTAATGATGGACGCAGTAAAAAAACAGCGTATGACGCTCAACTTGGACGCTCAATGGGTTGCTGATAATTTAGCTACTCGTTTAGAAAACCCAACAACGCAAGCAATTGAAAAATCAATCGTCTTAACAGCAAAGAAAGTCGAACGATACAATAAAGTAACGGAAAAACAGTCGCAAGAAATCCGAAAACAGATGAAAGAAACGAAATCCGATGTTCAAGACTTAGTATATTGGTTAAAGCCCACGATTACGGGCATTTCAATCATACTTGGTATGCTCTTAATTGCACTTGTAACGCTCTCATATAGCGGTCAAATTGTCGATAATTTGGTGAACTGGATTGGCTTGCGAGGGGCCATAATCGACGCTTATCATCATTTCTTTGCAACAAGTGGTTGGGGGTATCTCGGCTGGGGATTAGTCCTTCTTGCTTTTGTAGGGCTTGAACTAGGGGTGCTGATTGCTTTTGGTTATGGGCTCTTTAAACTAATGAAATATGCGATTGATAAATTTAGTTAATCATAAAAACAAGCTTGGCTGTGGACAATTTTCGTCTGCAACCAAGCTTTTTTTTTAAATTTTTCGTTGATCAGACATAGCGTCCTATTCCATGTTCTGCTAACCAAAAGAGTCTGAAACATTTTTTATTCATAATCTATCACTTTTAATCAATCTTCATTTCAAACTAACACAATATTTCTTGAAGAGGTATTGTGAAATTTAAACTTAAAGTATTTAAAAAGTGAAAAAAATAAAATTGGCAAAATAGAAGTTTAACTACTCAAAATAACTACCCAACTATCAAAAAGCCATTATTATTACGGTCACTTACTTTTAAATCGGTATAATTTTTCTTTTTTAAAATTCATCGTATGCTAATAATACAAAATCTTCTTTAGATAAATTCATGCCCTTTTTAGACTTATACTCCATTATATTTTCAATGAAATTATTAACTGTATTTTCAAGAGCCTGTTCCATTGATTTTCCAGAGCCTAGGCCACCCTCATAACCCCCAAAAGAATCTTGTAATCTAAGGTTCGTTACTCCAATATATGTTTCTCCAACTTGTCTTTCATAAACTTTAACTTTAAATGCACCATAATGAATTACATCTTCATAAATAGTTTCAAAAAAATTTAACGCAGTTATTTCAAATTCTGCTATACATCGTTCAACATAATCAACTTTTTTAAATTCTATTTCTTTCCAATCCATAATATCCTCCTTTAATTACTCCATAATTTTTTTACAAGAGAAATCTTTTTAAAATTTAGGATATCATTGTTACATCATCACTTAAATAGTTATTTCGATATAATCTATTAAATAAATTTATCTGGTCTATTTCTTTTTTTATTGTGTTCCAAATGAAATTATTCTATTATCTGGAGCAAGATCAATATATTTACCATTCTTTTTATATCTTTTAACTCCTGCAACTGCCCCACTAACCTTTGAAGGCTTAACACCTTTTTTAGCTGTTCTTCTATATTCAATAGCTTTGTTTAAATAATCTGCTGCACTACTAGCTTTTACTTCCTTACCATGTTTCTTGTAATGACTCACTAAAGACATCGCCGGAAAATCTAGCGAACCTTTATGCCACTCCGATACAGGAGAATTTAGAAGACCATGAGAGATTATAAAACCTAATTCAAATGCTCCGTCTCCATTAGTACCTTTAATTGGTTCAATTTCAGAATCAAAGACTACTGAATCAGTATAGCTATCTTCTGATTGATTAGCTTTTACAGTATTTCCATTATGAAAAATACTAAAAGCTAAAAATGCTGTAAAAAACATAAATAAAAACTTTTTCATTCAAATAACGCCTCCACGAAATTACTTACATTTACCAATTATACCTAATAAAAGAATTATTTTAGTATATATTGTATTTAAAAGTAATATTTGTAATATAACTATTTTTTTCCTACTTGAATGAGAATTAAAAGCTTTTTTGATTGTCCCAAACTTTAATTTGGGAACGTTATTTAGGTTTAATTTGTATACGTTATAAACCCTTTTTGAACTTAATTTTTATTCTTTAACTCTCAATAACCTTAAACTGTTTAACGTTACAAGCAGTGTTGCGCCCATATCAGCAAATATTGCGATCCATAGCGTTAACCAACCAGGCATAACTAACAGTAATGCTACTAATTTAATTGCTAAGGAGAAGGTAATATTTTGCTTGATAATGACTAAAGCTTTACGGCTTAATTTAATTGTATATGGTAATTTGCTTAGGTCATCAGACATTAATGCGATATCAGCAGTTTCTAACGCTGTATCAGTTCCAGCACCACCCATAGCCACACCAACTGAAGATGCTGCAAGTGCTGGGGCATCGTTGACACCATCTCCAACCATAGCCACACTCTGATGCTTTTCACGAAGTTTTTTAATAAAGTTTAATTTATCCTCTGGCAATAAATCGGATTTAATATCTGATACACCAACCTGTTTTCCAATGGCTTCTGCTGTTCGTTGATTATCACCAGTAAGCATTACTGTTTCTACTCCCATATGATTCAGTTTACTGATGACTTCTTTTGAGGATTCTCTCATTTCATCTGCAACGGCAATCAACGAAAGAATTTCTTTTTCCGTTCCCAAAACCATTACAGTTTTACCTTGAGTTTGCATACGAGTAATATTTTCTGTAATGGATGTTTCAATACCATTTCGAAAGGTTTCTTCAAACAAATTCGGATTTCCTACATAGTACATTTCATTATTTACTTGGGCTTTAACGCCTTTCCCTGTAATAGATTGGAACTCTTCAACCACGATACCTTTAAAGTTTAATCCGTTTTCTTCAGCTTTTCTCATAATCGCTGAAGCTAATGGATGTTGGGAACCATTTTCGATGGCTGCTGTTATTGTCAATAATTCATTTTCGTTCCCGTCAAATGTTACGATATCTGTTACAGCAGGAATACCTTTCGTAAGAGTTCCTGTTTTATCAAACGCAATCGCTTTTAAGTGTCCAGTTTCTTCTAGATGGATGCCACCTTTAATTAAGACACCATTTTTTGCTGCATTTCCAATTGCAGTAACAACAGCCACTGGAGTTGAAACAACTAAAGCACATGGACAACCAACCACTAATATTGCTAAACCTTGATAAATCCATTCACTCCAATCTCCACCAAACAGTGGTGGAAGAACGGCAATTAAAGCAGCCAAAATGACAATTGCAGGTGTATAGTATTTCGCAAATTTATCTACAAATGCTTGAGAAGGTGCTCGCTCTGCCTGTGCTTCTTCTACAAGATGAATAATTTTCGAAAGCGTCGTATCTTCAACTCGTTTTGTTACTTTTACTTCAAGCAAGCCTTCTTCGTTTAAGGTTCCCGCAAAGACCTCATCATTTATTGTTTTAGTTACTGGAACACTTTCTCCAGTTATTGCAGCCTGATTTAACGTGGAAGTTCCCTTAATAACTGTTCCATCCATCGCTAATTTTTGACCAGGTTTTACGATCATGATATCTCCAACCTGAATATCTTCAACATGAACCATCATTTCTTCAGTTCCACGGCGAATTAACGCTTCTTTTGGAGCAATATCCATTAATGATTCAATAGATTGACGAGCCTTATCCATTGAATAACGCTCTAATGCTTCACTAATAGCGAACAGAATGACAACCATTGCCCCTTCGCCCCATTCACCAATCACAGCAGCTCCTAAAATAGCAATCGTCATGAGCGTATTCATATCGAACTTTAATCTGCTTAGATTTTTAAACCCTTTAATGAATAGCGAATATCCACCAATTAAAATAGATGCTGCATAACCGATTGTTGGAAGGATATGTTCTTCCCCGTATTGCTCCCCTAAAAACCAACTAATCACAAGCAAAACGACTGAAATATAAACCTTAATATTTTCTTTTTGCTTCCAGAATGGTTCACGTTCCACTTTTTGTTCTTTTTCATCCCGAATCTTTAAATTCTCAAATGCTCCTGCTTTTTCTAGTTCCTCAATTGTTGCATCGCCTTTCACATACACTTTAGATGCACCAAAATTAACCTTTGCATCCTCAACACCTGGTAAACCTTTAACGTTACTTTCAAAAATTGCTGCACAATTTGTACAAGTAAACCCTTGTACACGATAGGTTTTCATTTCTTCTTCTGTTAATTTGCCTTGTTGCTCAGACATTGACCTTCACCTCTTTCTTATGTGCTAATGCAAGGGCGAACAATTGCTTGATATGGTCATCATCCAGTGAATAAAAGGCTAATTTGCCTTCTTTTCGATACTTTACAATCCCTTGCTTATGAAGAGTTCGAAGGTGATGAGAAGCTGTTGCAACAGAAGAACCAATAATATTGGCAACATCACAAACACATAACTCATCATCTTGGCATAAAGCAAAGGAAATTTTTGCTCTATTTTCATCTGCAAGTGCTTTAAACAATTGGGCAACACTAGAAAGGTCTTCTTTTTCTAATTCACCTTGTATTCGATTGACTTTTTCCTCGTCATAACAATAAATTTCACACGTATCTTTTTTACTCATTAATATCACTCCTTCTTATTCAAATATCCATTTGATTATAGTGTACTCCTTTTTCTTTATTATTCAAGTGAATGTTTGAATGAAACAAGACAATAAAAAAAGAATTGGACTCTTCCAATTCCCAATAACGTATATTATTTTCGAATATAATATTCCCAAAGCGCTGTTTGGGAAACAAAGTATCGCCAATTCCGTAAGTGCCGATAACACCCCTTTATGCGAATTGCATACACAATTTAAACACAAAAAAACAGCCATTAGACGTTATTCTAAAGGCTGTTTTTAATTGAACTTAATTACCTGGTATATTTCGTTCTAACATAGCTAACGCTGCTTTTAAAGGTGTTTCGTTATCCATACCTTCAAT
>DYWT01000242.1 GCA_020742515.1 Sporosarcina psychrophila | reverse complement strand
CTGTAGCTGGACAATAAGAAAAGCGCAAGCGCCTTGGAAGACCCGAAAAGCGCTGGAGGGCCTTAAGAGAAAGGCGTTTTTTGCCTTTAACTTAAGGACTGAAGCGACTCGAGGGGCTAGGCGCTGTAGCTGGACAGTGCTCCAGTTTGAAAACCTTATAATTTGCCTTTTTAACAAAAAAGCCGTTCCTGTAAGATTGGGAACGGTTTAATCAATTTATACAGGATATTTCACTGCGTTCTTTTTCATCTTCGTACGTGCTGCTTCTTCCAAATCGATGCCGAGGAGATCAGCGAATTGCAATAGGTAAATGAACACGTCCGCCGCCTCATCTACGATTTCCTGCCTATTATGAGCGACTGCTTCCTCTCCCGATTTCCATTGGAAGTGTTCCAGTAGTTCACTTGCCTCCAAAGAAATTGAAATGGCGAGATTTCGAGCATCGTGATTGCCGCCCCAATTTCGAGCTTTAGTGAATTCACGTATTTCATTTTGCAGTTTTTCCATATATATCTCATCCTATCGACTGGTTTTCTTGATGTCCAGCTTCAGGCGCCAAGTCCTTGGGACATAAGGCGTTTTGTGGAGAGGGCTGAAGAAAGCCCTCTCCACAAAACATCTTATGCCTGTCGAAGGTGGACGGCGCCTGATGCTTTTCTTGAGTATACGTTATTTAGATTTGTGATTCTAGGGAATACTAATAAAGAAGTGGAGGACGATTGCGATGTATACACCTATAGATAAACCATTTTTTGAGGCGCCTGTACTCGAATTGGCCCGAAATCTGCTTGGACAGTATATTGTGCACAAACAGCCGGAAGGAGATATTGTGGTTCGTATTGTTGAAACAGAAGCGTACCATGGACCTGAAGACAGAGCGGCGCATAGTTTTGATAATCGTCGAACGAAGCGGACAGAAATCATGTTTGGAACCGCGGGACTTGTTTATACCTATCAAATGCATACACATACCCTTATGAATGTTGTAAGCGGAGCAATCGGAACTCCCCATGCCATTCTTATCCGGGCAGGGGAACCGGTCGCTGGATTAGAAATGATGCAGGAGAATCGCGGCAATCATTTGAAAATGATTGATTGGACAAATGGACCAGGGAAATTATCGAAAGCCCTCGGTGTGACTATGAAGTATTACGGCCATCATTGGACAGATGAACCGCTATTTATTGCGGCAGGTGCTGCACCGGAAGAAATTGTGGCAGGTCCCCGGGTGGGTATTGGAAACTCCGCGGAAGCAGTTCATTATCCATGGCGTTTTTATGAAAAAGATAATCCTTATGTCTCAAAGTACCGGCCTTAAGTTTAAATGTAGCCCATAGAGGTATAGAACAAGAGTACAAACAAAAAAGGAGTGTATTTAAATTGGCTAAAATAGCAACTTTAATCACGAATCTATTTGAAGACTCAGAGTACACGGAGCCAGCAAAAGCATTCAAGGATGCTGGACATGAAGTAGTAACAATTGAAAAATCAGCAGGTACAGAAGTGACCGGAAAGCAAGGTAATGCAAAAGTTAAGACGGATTTCGGCATCGACGATGTAAAACCGGAAGACTTTGACGCATTATTTATCCCTGGAGGATTTTCCCCGGATCAGTTACGTGCAGACGACCGCTTTGTTAAATTTGCGAAGACGTTCATGGATGATAAAAAACCGGTATTTGCAATCTGTCATGGGCCTCAGCTTTTAATCACAGCCAAAACTCTTGTGGGAAGAGATGCAACGGGTTATAAATCGATAAAAGTCGACATGGAAAATGCAGGTGCGAAATATGTGGACAAAGAAGTTGTCGTGTGCCAAAATCAGCTCGTGACGAGCCGCACACCTGATGACATACCAGCGTTTAATCGTGAATCATTAAAGCTTCTCGAAAAGTAAATAGTATTATCATAATAGCAAAAATTACAAAAAGGCCGGATAGCGGCCTTTTTTGTATTATTAGGAGACTATAAAATAGCAAACTGTGGAGAGGATTTTACGTCTAGACTTCAATACCAAAGGGTTTGTGCGGTATATGCCAACCCGAACACTTCTCCGTCTCTCCGTCGGTCTGTTATATATCTGCCGCCCTTAACTAGGCGTTTATGCTTTTATTATTGTTGAAAATGTATCGGAAGAGTGATAAGTTAGAAGAGTACTATAACACTTAATATTAAAAATGCAGCTGATTCATGGAGTTGCTTATTTTTAGTGCCGTGTACTAATAGGGGGACATCATGAAAAAAGTACTTAAAATGGGAAGCGCTTTCATCGGTATAATCGTAGGAGCAGGTTTCGCTTCCGGACAGGAAGTTCTACAATACTTTACAAGTTTCGGTCTTCTTGGCATCGTGGGGGCAATTATTTCGACAGCATTGTTTGCTTATCTCGGAATGGTGCTTACTCGACTTGGAAGTCGAATGCAGACCACTTCACATAAAGAAGTCATCTATAAAATAAGTGGTCGTTACTTAGGTATTATTGTTGATTACATAATAGTTTTCACGCTATTTGGCGTTGGAGTTGTCATGATTGCAGGGGCTGGTTCAAACTTGAACCAACAGTTCGGATTACCATCATTTGTCGGCAGTCTTCTTATGATTGTTCTTGTCATGTTGACGGTCATGCTTAATGTTGATAAGGTCGTCGGCATAATTGGAAGTATTACACCCTTCCTTATTCTTGCGGTTGTTCTTGTATCTATTTATTGCTTAACTACCATGGATACTTCATTCGCGGTGCTCGATCCGATTGCTCAAGGTATAAAAACGACATTGCCGAACTGGTTCATCTCGTCAATCAACTATGTGTCATTTAACATTGCCGTGGGTGCCTCTATGACTCTGGTTATGGGCGGAACGGAGAAGAATGAGAAAATAGCGGCGTGGGGTGGATTGGCGGGAGGACTTGGTCTAGGGATACTTATCTTGCTAAGTCACTTGGCGGTTTTTGCTAAAATTGAAACGGTTGGAGATACTGCCATGCCAATGCTGGCAATTATCAACGACGTTTCTCCAATACTTGGCGTATTTATGGCGTTCGTTCTATACGGAATGATATTCAATACTGCGGTCGGTATGTTCTATTCGTTCGGAGCACGTTTCGTTCAAACTGACACGAAAAAATTCAATACTTTTATTTTGATTTCTCTCGTGATCGGATTTGGATTGAGCTTTGTTGGCTTTACAGATCTTGTAGCTTACTTCTATCCAACAATCGGTTATCTCGGTCTGTTCCTAGTTGTTGCACTGATTTTCGCATCGTTCAAACTTCCTGCAAAGGTTGAGAAATAACGTTATTTCAAAATACATTCAGGGACGTTCACGGGGCTCAGCTTCGATGATCGTCCCTGTTTTTTTGCCGTTTCGGAAATTATAAAATCTCTTACTGATAGAAACTTGAGTAAAGTGATCGTTCACGTCTAGGCTCCAGTGCTTTTCGGGTCTACCAAGGCGCCCTGCGCTTTTGTCCACGATAAGAAAGTATAAGTTTTTTAACCAGGAGCTGTTTCTAGCCTCCAGGCGCCTTGCGCTTTTCTTTCTGCAGTTTGTGTCGAAAAGAAGTCGCACTTTCAGAGAATAAAGCGAATGAACACTTATGAAGGTTGAGTTAGTTCCATGTAAGATGGTTTAATGGACTTAGTTAATGAGGAAGGGTGAAAGGCTTGCTTCACTATCGAACTTTCGAAATAAGTTCAACAGCTCCTTGGGTGACCTTTATACACGGTGCAGGCGGCAGCTCTTCCGTCTGGTACAGGCAAATCCGGGAATTTAGAAAAAAACACAATGTTCTTCTACTGGATCTGCGGGGGCACGGACAGTCAGACCGTGGGAAGTGGAAAAAAGGCGATACATTTACAGACATTTCAAAAGAAGTTATTGATGTATTAGATGAAATCAGTGTCGAAAAAACGCATGTGGTCGGAATGTCGCTCGGTACGATTGTTGCCCAGACGCTAGCGGATCATTATCCTGAGCGGGTGAAATCGCTTATTCTTGGAGGAGCTATCATCCGTCTGGATATCCGCACAAAACTGTTACTGTTGATTGGCCGGACCTCTAAACGTTTCATCCCTTACATGATGCTCTATAGATTATTTGCTTATATTATCATGCCTCTTAAAAAACATGAAGAATCGAGATTGTTGTTTGTCAACGAGGCAAAGAAGATGTGTCAGAAGGAGTTTGTCAAATGGCTTTCTTTGACAAGACTTGTCAATCCCTATTTATCACGATTGCAAGTCTCAACGACTGCGATCCCGACATTGTTCCTGATGGGTGACGAGGACTATCTCTTCATCCCGCCAATCGAGGAAGTGGTTCGACGCAATGAAGGGTTCGAATTCATCAAGATAAAAAGCTCAGGGCATGTATGCAATATAGACCAGCCAGAAATGTTTAATCAGGCATCCATTGCTTATATTTCTAAAATTGAACAAAGAAAAGCCGTCATCCAAGTAGGGTGACGGCTTTTTCATTCTAAATCTTTTTGGACAGTCTTTTTTATGCGTTTACAAGTTCTAACTCTTCTGCCGGACCGAAGAATTCGAAGTTGATTTGCTCTTCTGCAATCCCGTTCGCGTATAAATCATTAATGACAGACTGCATGAATACTGTCGGTCCACACACGTAGATATCGCTGCCATCTATAACGTTTGCCGCCAGGAAGTCACGGTTGATGAAACCGTCACCTTCATCGGAATACAGGACAGCATAAGTTGAAGCGGGCATGGATTCGTTCAATGTGCGTAATTTCGCATCGAATGCTTGGTGTTTGCGGGTACGTGCCGAATGCAGAAATGCAGTTGGCCGTTCTGGTGTTGTTTTTGCAATAGTTTCAAACATGCTCATCATTGGAGTGATACCAACACCACCACTGATAAGTGTGACTGGTTTTTTGCTTTCGGTATCCAAGTGGAAAACTCCCGCAGGAACACTGACTTCAACTGTGTCACCAACATTCATTTCACGATGGAGGTTAACAGACATTTTACCGTTTGGTGTAATTTCATCTTCCCGTTTGACCGAAATGCGGTAATGATCGCCTGTTGGTGCTTGTGACAAACTGTATTGTCGATTCAGTATATACTCTTCACCCGGGATGGTAACGCGTAAAGTGATATATTGACCCGGTTTGTATGAAGGCAGTTTTTGCCCGTCGACAGGTTTTAAATAGAATGATGTAATCACATCACTTTCGACGACTTTATCAGCAATTACAAAGTCCTTGAATGTTTTCCATCCGCCGTCCATTTGTTCAGCTTTGGCGTACATCTCTTTTTCGATACCGATGAAGACACCTGCGATAACTTCGTACGCTTCTCCCCAAGCTGCGATAATTTCAGGAGTTGCAGCATCTGCTAACACTTCTTTAATAGCGCCTAATAGATGGTAGCCAACGATTGGATATTGTTCTGGTGTAATATTGAGGGATTTGTGTTTGTGTGCAACTTGGACAACAGCTGGCAATACTGCTTCAAGATTATCGATATTAGCGGCTGCCGCGTAAACTAGGCCTGCAAGTGCATTTTGTTGCCGTCCTTGAGATTGATTGGCATGATTAAAGATATTCAGAAGTTCGGGATGAGCCTTAAACATATTTTTATAAAATACAGTTGTAATTGTTTTGCCGTGTTGTTCCAATACAGGTACAGTCGATTTGATAATGTTGATGGTTTCTTGTGATAGCATGTGGTAGCACGACCTTTCATATTTGTTAACTTAACCTTAAACCATAAAAAGGTTTAAAGATATATATTTAATACACCTTTAAAGAGTGTTAGAAAGTTAGTCACATTTCTTTCACGCAATTGCCACAAACGTTATAATAGGATTTGAAAGAGCGGTGAAATGATGCGTCTGACGATGTATACAGATTTTTCTTTGCGCGTTTTAATTTACCTCGGAGCGAAAGAACCTGGAGAGTTATCGACAATACAGGAGATTTCAGACACCTATAGCATCTCGAAAAATCATTTGACGAAAGTTGTACACGAACTTGGAAAGATGGAATTAATCGAAACAATCCGGGGACGAGGCGGTGGCATCCGGATGAAAGTGAAACCAGAAAACATCAACGTTGGGGAACTTGTTCGAAAGACAGAGGACGATTTTCATCTTGTCGAATGCTTCAAACCTGGATTGAATAGTTGTATACTTTCACCGGTTTGCCGGCTGAAAGGTGCCTTACACGAGGCACTGAATGCTTATTTGGCGGTTTTAGATAATTATACGATCGCCGACTTCATTATTAATAAAGATGAACTTGCAGCAATTCTGTTTGATCGTCCTTTATGATAAAATGAAAAAGAATATAAAAAGCAGGGGGCTATTTTACATGGAAAAGGTTTTTGTTTTTGGACATAAAAATCCTGATACCGATTCAATCTCTTCGGCAATCAGTTATGCGTATCTGAAGCAACAATTGGGGATGAACGTGGAAGCAGTGAGACTTGGTGTTATCACGAACGAGACGGCATATGCACTTGACTATTTCGGTTTCGAGGCACCGCGTCTTATTGAGAGGGCTGCTCCGGAAGTGGCACAAGTCATCCTTGTCGATCATAATGAAAAACAGCAAAGTGTGGATGATCTCGATGACGTGCAAGTAATCGAAGTTGTGGATCATCACAGAATCGCTAACTTTGAAACAAACGATCCTCTTTATTACCGGGCTGAGCCAGTCGGATGTACAGCAACGATTTTGAATAAGTTGTACAAGGAAAACGGTGTTGAGATACCGAAAAATATTGCTGGACTAATGCTTTCAGCAATTATTTCAGATTCTCTTCTGTTCAAATCACCGACGTTTACAGACGAAGATCGGGCAGCGGCGGAAGAAATGATAGCCATCGCTGGCGTAGATGTGCAGGAATATGGACTAGCTATGTTAAAAGCTGGTGCGGATTTAAGTGATAAAACGCTTGAAGATCTTGTAAAGCTCGACGCGAAAGAATTTGCAATCAATGATGTGAAAGTGGAAATCGCACAAGTGAACGCAATCGATATTAACGAAGTCATGAACCGGCAAGCGGATTTAGAAGACCTTCTATACCGCGTCATCGCTGAAAAAGGGTTGGATCTATTCTTGTTCGTTGTTACGGATATTTTGAATAACGATTCGATTGTCCTAGCACTTGGTAAAGAAGCAGACCGTGCCAGTGCTGCATTTAATGTTACACTCGTAGACAATACAGCAACATTGAAAGGCGTCGTCTCTCGTAAGAAACAAATTGTACCTGTATTGACAGAAGCATTGAAATAAAGTGATTAGGAAAAGGTTGCAGTCCACTGGATTGTAACCTTTTTTGCTTTAAGGAGGGATATATGGCGTCTGAAATGCCCCTCAAAGTTTATAGATTGCCCATAACAATCCGCAACAGACTAATCAAAGGCGCATAATCCAATTCGGTCACCTAAACAAATGCCGTAAATATCTCTGAGGGTCATTCAAGAAGTCCTTCGTCATACTGACATGCCTGATGTCATCAAACGATACATTTATGAGTTCTCCATCTTGAATCTCATACAAATCTGCACCGGGGTAGGCCATTAGAATCGGCGAATGGGTTGAGATAAGGAATCGAGCACCTTCGGCAACCATATCGTGGAGAATCGCCAGTAGGGTTAGTTGCCGATTTGGGGACAATGGTGCTTCGGGCTCATCCAGTATATAAAAGCCGTCAGGTCGAAAGCGAGCTTGAAACAAGTCAAGAAAACTTTCCCCATGTGAACGCTTCTCAAGTCCTTCTCCATATAAATCCCGAAGTTCATAATATGTTCTTGCGTAAGGCAACACTTCAAGACTATTCGGATCGCGCCGTTGTATTTCCTCCATTGTCAGTCGTGCCTCTTCCCGAATGTTGGCAATACTTCGTGTATACGTGATAAAGTCAGAAGCCCTGAAAAAGAATCCGTTTCCAGTTTTCACAGACCAAATAAGCTTCAATTCATCTGCAAGTTCAAATGCCGGGGAAAGAGAGCGGTCTAGATTCATATGCTCTCCACTGATTAAAGTGCTGTCGGCAGCTGCCGCGATACCTTCAAGAAGTGTTGTTTTGCCACTTCCGTTGTCGCCGGCAATAATCGTAACAGGAGCTTTCAATGTAAGTGATTCGAAATTTTGAATGACATCCGGATTAAACGGATAGCGATCTTCTGCAGTCCGTCGAATGCGTCTGATTTCACGTAAAGTCATACGAACACCCCTTTTCGACAGTATACCTGAAAAGGATGTCATCTTATATTACAATTCCAATGGTTTGGTTGCAGGGCCTTCGAGGACAGATCCATCTTTTCGAAAGCGTGAGCCATGGCATGGACAATCCCATGTTTCATCGCCGGAATTCCATCTCGTCCGGCATCCCATATGTGTACAAATAGGCGAGTCAGTCCGGGTCAGATGGCCACCCGTGAACTCTTTCAAGACAAGTCCTGTATTTTTTAAAGCTTGTAATAAAAATGTGCCAAACCCCGTTCGATCAGGTGAATAAAGGGCGGAAGCTGCGTTCTTTTTCCCGACGATAAGGTCGCTGATAATTCGTGCGCCAGCCATTGAATTCGATAATCCCCATTTTCGATATCCCGTACTTAAATAGACGTAAGGCATACTGGGAGAAATAATCCCTGCATAGGGAATCAAATCTGGTGTCTGCGGGTCTTGCGCGGACCAGCCATGCGTGAGAGTGGAAAGACTATATAACTCTTGCAAATCGGTGTATAGGCGGTTGTAATGTATTTGTGTATCACTTTCCATTCCAGCCTGATGACTTTCCCCAGATAGCAGAAAAAATGTTTTCCCATCAATCAGTGCGGTCCGAATCGACCGCTTCGGTTCATCGACGGCAATATATTGTCCGCGGAGCGGCATATCTCCTTCTGCGGCGACGATATAAGATCGATCGACTGATAATTTCATGATTTGGAGTCCGCGCAGGGCTTCAATTGGATAGTGGGTACATAATATGAGTTCAGTGAATGTGACTTCATGCCCTGATTTCAAAGAGAGCAGCCGTTTTTTAAAATCCATTACTACTACATCCGATTGTTCGTAAATACGGGCGCCAGCTTCGACCGCCAGCTGTGCAAGATGCTGTCCGAATCGTACAGGGTGAATCTGACTTTCGTTATTCAAGGTAAGCGTTGCGTCAATTTGAAGCGGTAATTCTGAATTTCGCCCAAGTTCACCGGGGATACCAAGCTCCTTATAGGCTTTCATTTCATAATGGAGTAAATCAGTGCCGAGCTTTGATTGGGAATAAAGAATTGAATCAGCTGCTTTTAGTTCATCTTTTATAGCAATAGATTTCCCGAATTGAACGGCATCTTCATTTACATCAAAATACAGTTTGGCGTTGTCTCGTCCAAACTGTTTCAGTAATTTGGCGTAAACAAAATCATGTTGGGCAGTCAGTTTACCAGTGGAGTTACCCGTCGCCCCCGCTAGAATTGTATCTTTTTCAAGAAGGATGACGTTTTTTCCTTCCTTTGCTAAAAAATAAGCATTGGCAATTCCACTCAATCCGCCTCCGATAATACAGACATCACATGTGACATCTCCCTCGATTTTTGGGTATAGTTCCTGTGGATACGCGGTATTGAGCCATAATGAATTGTACATAAAATAACCTCCGTCAAGTATGCTTGAAATAGCAGTAAGCATATTCATTGTTACCTTCTTTGATGAAATTTAAAATAGAAGGAGGAAGGGTGGTTGAAAATAATGAAAATTGAAATATGGTCAGATTATGTTTGCCCTTTTTGTTATATTGGTAAACGTAGATTAGAAGAGGCGTTGGAGCAAACTGGTCTCGGGGAAAGTGCCGAAATCGTGTTCAAGGCATATGAACTGGATCCGAATTCGCCAGTGGAATCCGACATACCCATGCAGGTAGGACTAGCGGAGAAGTATGGAATGAGTATTGAAGAGGCAAAAAAGATGACTGATAACGTAGCGGTTCAAGCGGAAACGGTTGGACTGAACTATAATTTTGACAAAATGACACCAGCAAACACATTCAATGCACATCGTCTTGCGAAACTAGCCGAACAGGAAGGTGTCGATAAAACGGTATCTGAACAATTACTGCAGGCATATTTCATTGACGGAGAAAAAATTGGTAAGGACGATGTGCTGCTTCGTATTGCTGAAGGAGCAGGGATTTCCAGAGACCGTGCAAAAGAAGTACTAGATTCTGACGAGTTTGCAGATGACGTAAAAATGGATATTGCAGAAGCTCAGCAAATAGGCGTGAAAGGTGTGCCGTTTTTCGTCATTAATCGTAAATACGCGATTTCTGGAGCGCAGCCGGCCGAAGCATTTGCGGATGCACTTCGAAAAGCTGCAGAAGAAGCTTAATGAAATAAAAACCGGCCATGTGATCATAATGATCGCATGGCCGGTTTTGTTAACTTACTAATAAATGTCCAAACTTCAAGTGCCATCCCTCGGAGCATAAGTTATATCAGCTAGGAAGGATTGAATTGCATCTTTCCCTAGCGAAACATCCGCTTCGCCAATCTGATTTATGTCTGTCCGGGTTAAACAGCATCTTGAGCGTTTCTTATTATTCTGCTGGATTTGCTTGCAGATCGATTGTGATTTTAATATCATCTCCAA
Organism: Sporosarcina psychrophila; assembly: GCA_020742515.1. Lineage (GTDB taxonomy): Bacteria > Bacillota > Bacilli > Bacillales_A > Planococcaceae > Sporosarcina > Sporosarcina psychrophila_B. Next base: position 3,959 of record DYWT01000242.1, on the reverse strand, counting down.
CAAGAACGCCGCCTGCTTCAAGCGCTTGGTTCCAAGTAAGGCCGAATTCTTTTCTTGAAATTTTACCTTCAACTTCGAATGCAGCTATATCTACGCCCCAAGGGTTTTTTGCTGTTCCTTCGTACTCGGCTTCGAATGTAACTTTTTTCGTTACGTCTTTAACAGTCATGTCGCCAGTGACGTCATATTTGTTATCGCTTTTTTTCGCGATATCTGTTGAAACAAATGTTAGATTCGGATATGTTTCCACATCAAAGAAGTCTGCAGAACGAAGGTGATTATCGCGATCATCACTGTTTGTATGGATTGTAGAAGCATCGATTTTAAAATTGATTTTAGCACCTGTCAAATCTTCAGGATTACCTTCAATTGTACCCTCTACTCCAGTGAAACGCCCTCTTACTTTAGAAACCATCATATGTTTTACTGAAAAACCAACACCTGTATGTGAAGCATCTACTGTCCATTTTGTCATTACAAAAACATCCCCTCTGAATAAGTATAGTCTTACTATATTCTAGATATATCTCGAAGTCAAGGTATTTTTATGATTTAAATTTGAATAGGGTAAACAGTGGGATTTTACACTCAATAATAATTCCTTGTCAAAAGAAAAGTTTGCAAGCATACTATTAAAGATGAAAAGCTTTATATTGAAAGGGTTGAATGTTGATGTCGAAGCATCAATGGTTTGAAGAACTTCAGAAAAAAATTAAGCGAGGCACATTATTAATAGACGAACCACTGTGTAAATACACGATGACAAAACTTGGAGGGGCTGCAGACCTTCTTGTCATACCTGGTACTATAGATGAAACAGAAGCGACGGTACGTTACGCATATGAAAATGAAATCCCTTTACTATTACTTGGCAATGGATCGAACATGGTCGTTAGAGATGGGGGGGTAAGAGGGATTGTTCTTCACTTGTCACAACTCAATGCGATTAGAATAGAAGGTTCATTTGTGCATGCAGAGGCAGGTGCATTGATTATTGATGTTTCAAAACAGGCAGCAGCAGCTACACTGTCAGGTATCGAATTCGCATGTGGCATTCCTGGATCGATTGGGGGAGCAATGGCGATGAATGCTGGTGCGTATGGCGGGGAAATAAAAGATATAATTGTACAGGCGACAGTACTGACGAAGGAAGGCGAGCGGTTAGTTCTTTCAAAAGACGAACTTGAACTCGGTTATCGCCAAAGCATCATTTCAACAAACGGCTATTACGTTCTCTCAGCAGATTTCCAGCTCACAGTAGGAGATCAGGAAGTCATTGATGAGAAAGTGTCAGATCTGACCTTCCAGCGCCAGTCAAAGCAACCGCTAGAATATCCTTCGGCTGGAAGCGTGTTCAAACGACCTCCGGGCTATTTTGCAGGCAAGCTTATTCAAGATTGCGGCATGCAAGGGAAAGGGCATGGCGGAGCAGAAGTATCACTGAAGCATGCCGGTTTTATCATTAATAAAAATAATGCGACCGCTTCTGATTACATTGAGACAATTGAAATGGTGAAAGCGGAAGTAAAGAAAAGATTCGATGTCGATTTGGAACTTGAAGTGAAAATCGTTGGTGAAGAAATAGCAGAATGAAAAAACGGATGACCCAATAACTGGGCCATCCGTTTTTTTCATGCTTAGGAAACGATAAAAACTCATAATATAGATAAGCCATGACGTAGAGACTTCAAATCCAGACTTAAGTGTTCGGGGGCTGAAGCCAACCCGTCTGTGAGGCTAAGTACGCCTCCTTATACATATATGGGGCTAGGATACGGCCGGCGATTTTCTTATTACCGGGCGGTTTTACAAGAGAGCAGGGAAGGGTCGGTCACCTGGTCGTCTGTAATGTGTACTTGACACATTTTATTGTTGCTCATGAATTTAAAAATCCCGTTATTAAAGTCAGTCCCGATTTCTTTGAAGAAAATACCTTCAAAACGAACTCCTTTGGACAGCGTGAAGTTGACGCGGAAACCGTTGCCGTCTTCGACTAAGTAAGCACGTACTCCTTTTTCAAACATGCCGTCAATTTCGTCTTTGATGGCGCGATCGACAGAAACGACATGGAAGTCAACAAATGTGATTTCCCGCAGCAATACATTCATGAACGAGCCTTTAGTAATCTCTTCCCATCTGCTTTGGGCTGTCTGGCCAAGAATAATTTGAGTAATGTTATGTGTATGTGCCACTTCCTTAATAACTTTGGCGGAAGGACGTTTTTCATTATCCCGAATTAAGAAGTCTTCTACCTCCAGCTCTTCAGCCAGTTCTTTCCAACGATCGATATACTCAGATTTTTCCGCGTCAAATTCATCATATGGAAGCGGGTCCACTGTTAAAATGTATAATGGACAATCCATGATTGCTGCTATTTTATGTCCGCGTCTAATGAGACGTTCACCATTTGGACCGTAGTAGACACAAACGAGAATACTCTCGTCCATACGACCTTTTACTTTGCCCATGACGGTAGTCACCTCTTAATTATTTTTTGGTTAGTTGAATTCCTACTGGCAGTTTTGATTGCTTGAAAACCAAACAATTATATATGAAATTGTAACAAATGACAAGATGCGAATGCTTCAAAGTGCTAAGAGTTCAGTAATAGTGTATAATTTCCTGTATAAACTCTTTGAGTTCCCCCTAATACTGTTAGCTATAGCTCCCTATTATCCCGTCAGTCTCGACGCAGGTCAAGTTTACCCTATATAATAATGAATTTTTGCAAGACGTATATAACACAGGTTGTATATTTCTGTAGATTTTCCGATAATTTATCACGACTATTTTAAAAGAAAAGTGTAAGTTTTATGACCTGGAATAATGGTTAGACCCTAGGGGGCCGGCCGCTCGGTGGCTCACAGAATGTGAGTTATGAAGCGGGGGAATAGAACTTCATTCATCCTTATTGCAATATACGTTGCAATCTTAGACTTACTGTTTTTATGGACTTACGTTTTTCTTAATCTGTTTAGTATTGGAGGTTTATATTCGTTGGCGATAACGATAGCTATTTTTATCCCGTTTTTAGCCGCTCTGCTCGTCCCGTTTATTTATAAGAGGGTGCAGAGTCGCAACATCGGGTGGTTTGTCATGGTCATTCCACTCGTCTTATTCATCTATTTTGTCAGTTTCATTCCTGCGGTAAGTGGCGGGGCAACATATATACATACGATTAAATGGATTGATTCTGCCGGAATCAATTTTACGACATATCTTGACGGGCTTAGTATGATTTTTGGGCTTCTAATCACTGGGGTCGGTAGCCTTGTAATCCTCTATTCCATATACTATTTGTCTGAACGAGAAGCATTAGGGCGCTTTTATATATACCTGTTGATGTTCATGGGCTCTATGTTAGGGGTTATTTTTTCGGACAACTTGATGGTGTTGTACGTTTTCTGGGAATTGACGAGTATTTCGTCGTTTCTTTTAATTGCATTTTGGTACCATCGCAAAAAATCCAGGTACGGTGCACAAAAGTCAATGCTCATCACTGTGTCTGGTGGAGTAGGAATGCTTGCTGGTTTTATCATGTTGCATACAATGACCGGGTCGTTCAGTGTGCGCGAAATTATTATGACGATTGGTCAGTATACAAATGACAGTTTGTTTTTACCTGCAATGCTGCTTGTGTTGCTCGGCGCGTTTACAAAATCAGCACAGTTTCCGTTTCATATCTGGTTGCCGGATGCTATGGAGGCGCCGACGCCAGTCAGTGCTTATTTACACTCGGCAACAATGGTCAAGGCGGGAATATACCTCGTCGCACGCTTTACGCCTGTATTTGGCGGAGAAGCGGTATGGTTTTATACAGTCACTGGGGTGGGGATATTCACGTTGTTCTGGGGTTCCGTCAACGCAGTGCGGCAAACAGATCTGAAGGCGTTGCTCGCCTACTCGACAATCAGTCAGCTTGGTTTGATTATGAGTCTCTTTGGACTCGGGTCGGCGGC
>DYWT01000241.1 GCA_020742515.1 Sporosarcina psychrophila | reverse complement strand
TTTTGTTTTTTCTAACAAAAGCTCTATTTGCTAAACTTTCTTTATGCAAGTTTAGATATGACTTTATATTTGGAAACTCATTTATATTAACTGCTTGATTATTCTCATCAAAAGTGTTTATTAAATACTTACCGTCCCAGTTTATCTTGCCAGTTTTAATATGATCCTTGGTGATAATTGGAATAAGCAATTCTTTTTCTAATTTAAACTTCTCTACTATTTTATTTGATATTAGAAATACTCTGTTGAGACCTGTGGCAACCCCAACCTTGCATTGAACCCCTAGAGGTGCTTGCTTTATTGAGGGATACAAAAACTGTAATTTCTCAAGAATTGGAAGCACTGCAATATCCAAAATCCAAGGATCGTCATCTTTAAACCATTCCTCTTTCAGATGTGAATCAACAATTTTTGTTTCTTTGTTAGATATTACGCTTGCAATAATCTCTTTAATTTCTTCCTCCGCAATACTGTCCGTATATATACACATTGACGCCTCTCCATGTTTTCGATCGATTCCAAAAATACATGGATAGGCCGAGACATCGGATAGAAAAGGTTGAGTCTGATTGAGATCGATGAAATACTTCACCCTAAATGAATTACTTATATGGGCTCTGATTTTCTTTCCATAATTATTTTTCGCAAAACGATCAGTGCAAATATAAGATAAGATCCCTTTATTCGTTAACATATTAAGACCATGTTCCATAAAAGCAATATATATATCTGCACGATCAAATAGCGTCTCAAAACGTTCGCGATAAGTTTCCAATACTTGAGGGTCTATATTTTCTATTCGAATGTATGGAGGATTTCCAATAATAAAATCAAAACTTTCCTCTAGATTTAAGTTCCAAGATAAAAAGTCCTCATTCACAATCCAATGTTCAGAAAGTTTCCTAGCAATATTTTCATTTATTCCTTCGGATTGAATATGTTCGCATATCTCAATTTTTAATGCTTCATATGTTTGAGGGTTTACCTCTATTGCCCTAAAGGAGTCTTTCAAAAGGTTCTCTAAGAAATCTTCATCTCTATTTAGTTTTTCTAAATCCATTTTTCCTTTTACTGATTCTATTAATCGACTAATTGCAAACGACAGGAAGGCTCCATCACCCGTTGAAGGCTCTAACATTCTTTTCGTATGTAACTCTTCATCAGTTCTATAGCCAATCATGTCAAGCATTGCATTAACTATTTTAGGTTTCGTATAATATTGACCCAATCTTTTTTGTATAGTTATCACTACTATTATTCTCCTTCTACTGTAGTTCTCTCATTCCATTATACATCTTATAAAAAAACTTTACAGTTAAGAGGGAACTTCATATCAGTTCCCTCTGCCAAGTATGCTGTTTACAACTTACTAACTATTTTGATGCACCCATCTATCTTTAAAACTTTGGTAACAATTATAAAGTATCGCCATATCCAGACCTATCACTCCCCACTAAATTGTCAATACTCTTCGGGTAACATTGCGATACAGACTAACTCATCACCGTAGTCCTCAGTTACCAACCAAATATTTTGAGGTATGTTTAATTCAGTTAGATCCAATTCTCCAAAGATATTTTCATTACCATCCGTTATGATCACTTTTTTGCCTTCCTTTTTGAAGGCGATAAAATAACTTTGTTCGTAAAACTCTCTGGCAATCCGAAACATAACAGCAAGAATATTAGTGTATTTTCCGTCCTCTTCAATCAAACCATTTATTCCTCTTGTCAGCAAAGCTCTGAATGCCTTCTCCATATTTGTTTTCCTCCAATTTTATTAACACCGATATTTTTCATCTGTGAAACTGTTTGCTCACCTCGATAGAACCGTCCATGCCTTCATGTCAGAGTCGTCTAGTTCTTCCGCTGTCAATTCACGTTCGTACGCAACGATACCGTGTCTTCCTTCATCCTCAATCACTTCTACGAAACCCTTTGGCTGGCATCCAATTGATACAGGACGTAGCAGCATTTCATACCAATACTTCATACAGATCATCCTTTCAAATGTATTGATAAAAAACAAAAGACGTTCCTTTGAATACACAAGGAACGCCTTTCGCATAAATTTAGTCAATCATACCAAATATGTTCTCTTTGATCTAAAGCTCTTACGCGATCTATCGTTTGACACTTTCCAATTTTCTTGGTCAATCCACCGGTACTTTCTCCATCTCGGCAAGTTAAATAAAGTACCTCTACCCCATTGGGAGTATTTAAGATGGCTACCCACGACGAGTCATATCCTTGACGTAATTCAGTTCGGAACAAGTGCAACAAGGAAATACTTTCTGTCGGAACTTGAATCTGCAATACTAAATCCTTTATTTTTTCATCCATAAGGCTTTTTGTTTCCATTACCTTCCTCTTGGATTCGTTTATTACATCTTGCAAATCCTCTTTTTTCTTTTTCCAATTTCACAATTCTTTTCTCCCGATACGTTGATATATCCCATTCCACGTTGTACGAATTAGTTAACCGAAAATTTTCTTGATCAAGTGCGTTATTTTCTTCCTGTAATTTTTCAATTTCTATGCTCTTTCTATTTTAATGGTTCCATACTTTTGAAAATAAGTTTTTCATTTTGCATTCTCCTCGGATCTAATTTTGATGAAAAACAAAGAGCGTAAATTAATACGCTCTTTGTCAGATTTTATTTACATATATCCTTTTTCTTTAAGTGATAAGAATTGATGGTCTCCTATAATCACATGATCTAAAAGCTCCACTCCCATCACACTGCCAGCTTCAGCCAATCTCTTAGTAACTTCAATGTCTTCCGGTGAAGGATCTGGCTGATATCAATAGTAAAGTGGGAGAAATATTATGAAAGCAATCTCTTGGCTTTGACTACATGTCTTCAGAGTTAGCATAACTAAATTATAAAATTACCTTTTTTATGAAAGAATTAGTCAAAAAAGATAAGAAAAACTGTTTAACTTTATGGGGGCACTTCAAATGAGTGGTCGCCTTTTTATTTCGTTTACCCCTGTAAATTTAGTTTTCGGTGGGGATCATGTCGTTTTGCCTTTATTAGAACAGGAACTTGTACCAACTGGATGGATAAACGAAGTCTGGTCGTTCGCTGTAAAGATACTTCGCACTAGGAATTGTTGATTAACTAATTAATTTAGGTATTAACGATAGAAAACTACATTTCTGTATTTTTAACTTAAAATGATTTGTAAATCAAAAGAACTGGAGGTATAATTCGATTATACATATTCAAACATTTGAATATGTATAATCGAATTTGTCAAAGGAGGAAAATTGATTGTGGACAGATATACAACAATTTAAAGCTGATTTTTTTAAAGCCTTGGCACATCCACTAAGAATACGGATTCTTGAATTACTGTCAGAAGGAGAAAAGAGCGTTACAGAAATTCAAAGCACTCTTAATAGTGAAGGTTCCGCAGTTTCCCAACAACTAAGTGTATTACGCTCTAAAAATATTGTAGTTGGTATCAAAAATGGTAAACGAGTTGTTTATTCACTTCGCGACCCATCCATTATAAAACTTTTAATAGTTACACGAGAAATCTTCAATAATCATTTAATTGATACCCTTTCTATGTTAGAAGAATTAGATGAAGAAGATACACTTTCTAAATCATAGAATCGGAGTAATCAATGGAAATTTAAATAGATATAACTCCCTAAACAATCAATAATATACAATCAATTTACTATTTTAATCATTCATAGAAAAAGAAGGGGTATAATGAAAAGCTTTTTTACAGGAAGATTTGATGACTATTCAATACGGCATTTCCAAAAAGATCTTCTTTCAGGCGTTATTGTAGGGGTAATTGCTATACCATTAGCTATGGCATTTGCTATTGCATCAGGTGTGAAACCAGAATACGGGATTTACACAGCATGTATTGCTGGTATCTTAATTTCTTTATTTGGTGGATCGAAATATCAAATTGGAGGACCTACTGGTGCTTTCGTACCTATTCTTTTTGGGATTGTCATAGCTTATGGATATACAGATTTATTACTTGCTGGTTTTTTAGCCGGTATTATCTTGTGTTTAATGGCGATTTTTAAAATAGGTTCTTTGATTAAATTCATCCCTCGTCCTGTCACAATTGGTTTTACTTCAGGGATTGCCATTATTATTTTCACAGGGCAAATTGAAAATTTCTTTGGACTGACAGGGCTTGAAAAACATGAGAAGTTCATTGACAACATGAAGGAAATTATCTTTCATATTGATACAATGAATTTTTATAGTATAGGAATTGCCATATTGTGTCTTTTCGTCATTTTACTCACACCGAAATTATTGCCGAAAGTTCCTGGATCACTAATTGGTTTAATCGTAACAACAATAATAGCAACAGTATTCTTTTCAGGCAATATTTCAACTATAGGCTCCACCTTTGGAGAAATTCCAAGCCAACTCCCTCATTTTCGCTTTCCCGATATAACATGGGAAAGAATACAGCGTTTAATAGTACCTGCATTTGTAATTGCTATATTGGGAGGAATTGAATCTCTCTTATCCGCTGTAGTAGCAGATGGGATGACGAATAGTAAACACAATAGTAATCGTGAATTAATGGGCCAAGGAATTGCAAATATCATTACTCCTTTATTTGGAGGAATTCCAGCTACAGGTGCAATTGCACGAACAGCGACAAATATTAAATCTGGTGCTACTTCTCCTATGTCAGGGATTATTCATGGGATTTTTGTTTTATTAACCCTCTTAATATTAGCACCCTATGCTTCACTTATTCCGTTAGCTAGTATGGCGCCTGTTTTAATGATAGTGGCTTGGAATATGAGTGAAAGAAAACAGTTTCTTCATGTGTTGAAAATGAAAAGTGGCGATTCTCTTATTTTATTGGTTACATTTCTTTTAACTGTCTTCACCAGTATTACGATAGCAGTTATGGTTGGTCTCATCTTAGCTGTCGTTTTATTCGCAAAACGCATGAGTAATATGTTGGTTGTTTCCAAAGTGTTACCAGACCACACTCATAAGAATGAAATTGTTCAATCCCATGTAGTTAACGAAGCTCATAACTGCCCACAAATTAGCATTTATACAATTGAAGGGCCACTTTTTTTTGGTGCTGCACAAGTGTTTGAACAACGCATAATGGATACAATTCATTATGAACCTACTGTCTTGATTTTACGTATGGGGAAAGTACCGTTCATCGATTCGACAGGTGAAGCGAATTTGAAGAATATTGTCAATTATTATAAAAAACAAGGTGGAATTCTTGTGCTTTCAGGTATAGTTGATGATTTGAAAAAGTCATTGAAAAAGTCTGGTCTTTATGATGAAATTGGTGAAAAGTATATATTTAGTCGTACAGGCGAAGCCATTGACTATTCCATCTCAGAAATTAACCATAATAAATGTTTAGGATGTAAGCATTTCGCTTTTCATGAATGCAATCAACTTTCACATACAGGAAATCTCGATAAAAAGGAGTCTAAATTACTGGAAATATAAAAAATAAAAGATAACTAAAAAGGATGGATATAAAATGGAACTAAACAACGCACTCAAATTACATTTTAATATAACACCTAGTCAACTAATAAAAATCGCTATCAAGCGTAAAGAGGTTCAACTTTCTTCTGGTGGCGCGATAGTAGCGAAAACAGGTAAATATACAGGCCGTTCACCTAAAGATAAATTTATTGTTAAAGAACTTGCCTCTGAACTTGCAATTGATTGGAAAACAAATCAACAAATGACGTCAGCAAATTTTGATCTTCTTTTAAAGGATGTTTCTAATTATCTAGAAGAAAAAGAACTATTTGTATTTGATGGGTTCGCTGGAGCCGATCAAGCATATCGTCTACCTATTCGAATCATTAACGAGTATGCTTGGCATAATTTATTTGCTCATCAATTATTTATTCGTCCAACAAAAGAAGAGTTAGCTGTACACAAAGAAGATTTCACTGTAATCTGCGTTCCTAATTTTGAAGCTACACCTTCCATTCATGGAACAAATTCCGAAACTTTTATAGTGATTAATTTCGATAAAAAAATCGTATTGATTGGAGGAACACAGTACGCAGGAGAGATTAAAAAATCGATTTTTACTATAATGAATTATCTTTTACCAATTAATGATGTTCTTTCTATGCATTGTTCTGCAAATAAAGGATTAAATGAAGATGTTGCTTTATTTTTTGGTTTATCAGGTACGGGAAAGACCACTCTCTCAGCAGATGCTAATCGTATGTTAATTGGTGATGATGAACATGGTTGGTCAGACAAAGGTGTATTTAATATTGAAGGTGGTTGTTACGCAAAATGCATCAACTTATCAGAGGAAAAAGAACCAGAAATATTTCGCGCGATTACTTATGGATCTGTTTTAGAAAATGTCATAATCGATCCTCATACACATTTGGCAGATTATAATGATTGTAGTTTAACAGAAAACACACGAGCAGCTTATCCGATCCATAACATTCCGCATGCTCTTAATCCGAGTACGGCAGGACATCCAAATGTTATTTTCTTTTTAACAGCAGATGCGTTCGGTGTTTTACCACCCATTTCTAAATTATCAAAAGAACATGCCATGTATTATTTTCTTTCAGGTTATACCAGTAAATTAGCTGGAACTGAAAGGGGCATAACAGAACCAGAAGCAACATTTTCAACCTGTTTTGGTGCACCATTCTTGCCATTATCACCTAGAGTTTATGCTGAAATGCTTCGAGAGAAAATTCGGAAACATGACGTGGATGTTTATTTAATTAATACAGGTTGGTCAGGAGGCCCTTATGGAATAGGCGAACGTATTTCCCTTTCCCATACTCGAGCGATGGTTACAGCAGCTATTGAAGGTCAATTAGCACATACAGAATTTGAAATGGAACGGAGTTTTGGTCTTAACATACCTAAAAGTTGTCCTAATGTACCATCTGAAATTCTTAACCCCCGCAATACATGGAAAGATAAAGAGGCTTATGATATCCAAGCAACAAAATTAACAAATCTATTTCGGGAAAATTTCGAGAAGTTTTTATAAAAATCATAAAATAAAGGGTAAGTGGAGAAAAACGAGTCGTTTTTCTCCACTTACTTTTGTATATTTTGATTTTTCCCCAAGGGAATGTTATCTATCCAGTAACATTAGCTGTAGTCTAACCATAGAAGATCTTCGGGAATGCCTTGCTCCATATTTAACAGAGTGCTTTTCTTGTTTTAATTTGCAATGTACTATTTTATCTTATTCAACAAGACCTCTAAAACAACTTGCCATGTAATTTTTGAACTTGATCCCTTAATTGTTTGTTTTCTTCTTCTAGTGCCTTTATTCGGATTTTTAATGTCTTAATTAAACTATCTTCTGAACGAAGGTTTTTACTCTGTTTACGGGGAACTAATTCACTTATTTGCATCCCTCTTAATGTCTCTATTCTAGTTCTAATGTCTTTTTGTTTGTACAGCCATGACTTTGAAACACTTGCTTTTTGTGCAACGGAATTAAAATTAATCTTCTCTTTTTTCAGTGCCATCTCTGAAATTGTCTTTTCAACCCTAATTCTTGTCTTCTCCGACTTTTCTTTGGATAGTTGAATTATGGCAGTTGTGTTACTCTTTCTAGTCATCTTAATTCGTCTCCTTTAACGAATGAATAATTTGCTCTAATCTATTTTTAACACGTTCGTTAGTTTCAACCTGACGCTGCCATTGGTTCTGTTTAGCCCTATTTAATATTTCTTTAGTTCGGTCTAAGTGCTCTTCATGTTCATTTAGAAATTGTTTACTTGTACAGAAGTTCGTACAATCTAAACAAGC
>DYWT01000240.1 GCA_020742515.1 Sporosarcina psychrophila | reverse complement strand
TTTTGCTGTAATAATTTTGCCATAGTCAGTCCAACGGGTCCACCACCAATTATTGCAACGTTCTTATCACTAAGTAAATTCATTTGTTTGTCTGTATCTATTCGCATTGTCATTCAAAAATGGCCCATAACGGTTCTCAGCTATACGCAGGCAGGGATTTTAACCACTAAACTTCCTACGAAGAACTGAACTTTAAATTTACCACTTAACTGTCCTACGAAGCACGAATTGAAAATCAGCGAAGCTAAACCCCTGCTTGCGTATAGGTGATGTTATGCGGTCGGTTTTCATTTTCTCTTCTTTCTCGTTAATTTGTCAAGCAAAGTTACTAAATTTGCAGTCAAGCAAGTTACTAATGACAAAAAAGAAATTGCCCGTTCGTTTTACGGGTCAGCACTTTACTATTGATAAAGTGCTAATAAAAGATGCAATAAGACAAGCAAATATAAGTAATCAGGATACGGTTTTAGATATTGGGGCAGGCAAGGGGTTTTTTACTGTTCATTTATTAAAAATCGCCAACAATGTTGTTGCTATTGAAAACGACACAGCTTTGGTTGAACATTTACGAAAATTATTTTCTGATGCCCGAAATGTTCAAGTTGTCGGTTGTGATTTTAGGAATTTTGCAGTTCCGAAATTTCCTTTCAAAGTGGTGTCAAATATTCCTTATGGCATTACTTCCGATATTTTCAAAATCCTGATGTTTGAGAGTCTTGGAAATTTTCTGGGAGGTTCCATTGTCCTTCAATTAGAACCTACACAAAAGTTATTTTCGAGGAAGCTTTACAATCCATATACCGTTTTCTATCATACTTTTTTTGATTTGAAACTTGTCTATGAGGTAGGTCCTGAAAGTTTCTTGCCACCGCCAACTGTCAAATCAGCCCTGTTAAACATTAAAAGAAAACACTTATTTTTTGATTTTAAGTTTAAAGCCAAATACTTAGCATTTATTTCCTGTCTGTTAGAGAAACCTGATTTATCTGTAAAAACAGCTTTAAAGTCGATTTTCAGGAAAAGTCAGGTCAGGTCAATTTCGGAAAAATTCGGTTTAAACCTTAATGCTCAAATTGTTTGTTTGTCTCCAAGTCAATGGTTAAACTGTTTTTTGGAAATGCTGGAAGTTGTCCCTGAAAAATTTCATCCTTCGTAGTTCAAAGTCGGGTGGTTGTCAAGATGATTTTTTTGGTTTGGTGTCGTCTTTTTTTAAGCTGCCGCATAACGGTTTGCAGCTATACGCAGGCAGGGATTTTTACCACTAAGCTACCTACGATGAACTGAACTTTAAATTTACCACTTTCCTGTCTTACGAAGCACGAACCCCCTGCTTGCGTATAGGTGATGTTATGCGGTCGGCTTTCATTTTCTCTTCTTTCTCGTTAATTTGTACCCAAAAGTTACTAAATTTGCAGTCAAGCAATTTCAATTTTTGAATTATGTATTTCAGCAGACCTTGGACTTCTATCTAAGTGATAGGCAGTCCTGAATAAATTCCAATCAATCTTTTAGGGCAAGACAATCAGTCTATGCTTTGTGTGTGCTGTCATTTTTTTTGATGGCATTGCTTTGTCGTAGTTGCTCTGTCGGGTAATACTGTCTATTCACTTCTCTGTGATTTGAATTCAAGGGATTCGTTCTTCTATTGTTGTTAATTTCCTACATCATCATACATCGTGATGCAAAAAGCATTAAACAATACAAGCACAAGACAACTGATTTGATAAGGCAACTGGAACAATCCGTACAACGGAACGAGGCACTGATAACGTCAAGGAAGAAGGCGGTACATACTATCACCCATGAACTGCGCACACCGCTGACAGCAATAACAGGCTATGCCGGACTGATACGGAAAGAACAGTGTGAGGATAAGTCCGGGCAGTATATCCAAAACATACTGCAATCCTCCGACCGTATGCGGGATATGCTTAACACTTTGCTTGACTTCTTCCGCCTGGACAACGGCAAGGAACAGCCCCGTCTGTCACCCTGCCGGATTTCAGCAATCACGCACACACTTGAAACGGAGTTCATGCCTGTTGCCGTGAACAAAGGGCTGTCCTTGTCCGTGAAGACTGGACACGATGCCATTGTATTGACCGACAAAGAGCGAATAATACAAATCGGGAATAACCTGCTGTCAAACGCTGTCAAGTTCACAGAAGAAGGCGGTGTTTCTTTGCGGGCAGATTATGATAACGGTCTGCTGAAACTTATCGTCGAAGATACGGGTACAGGTATGACCGAAGAGGAACAGCAACGGGTATTCGGGGCGTTTGAACGTCTGTCAAACGCTGCCGCAAAGGATGGCTTCGGATTAGGTCTTTCCATTGTTCAGCGTATTGTGACAATGCTCGGCGGCACAATCCGTCTGGAGAGCGATAAAGGCAAAGGTAGCCGTTTCACGGTGGAAATCCCCATGCAGACAGCCGAGGAACTACCGGAACGGATAAATCAAACACAGGTTCATCATAACCATACATTCCACGATGTGGTTGCCATCGACAATGACGAAGTGCTGCTCCTGATGCTGAAAGAAATGTATGCACAGGAAGGGATACACTGCGATACCTGCACCAATGCTGCGGAGCTGATGGAACTGATACGAAAAAAGGAATACAGCCTTCTTCTGACGGATCTGAATATGCCGGATATAAACGGTTTCGAGTTGCTGGAACTGTTGCGCACTTCCAACGTTGGCAATTCAAGGGATATCCCGGTAATCGTGACAACCGCTTCGGGCAGTTGCGGCAAAGAGGAACTTATAGAACATGGATTCACAGAATGCCTGTTCAAGCCGTTCTCCATATCTGAACTGATGGAGATTTCAAATAAATGCGCCATGAATGCGGCACAAAATGAAAAGCCGGGTTTCACCTCCCTGCTATCCTACGGCAATGAAGCCGTCATGCTGGAGAAATTGATAACGGAAACAGAAAAGGAAATGCAGTCGCTCAGGTATGCGGAACAACGGAAAGACCTTCCGGAACTGGACGCCCTAACACACCACCTGCGCAGCTCTTGGGAGATACTCCGTGCCGACAGACCGTTGAGGGAACTTTATAAACTGATTCATCACAATGGCACACCTGACGACAAAGCAATAGGCAATGCCGTAAGAGCTGTGCTGGATAAGGGTTCGGAGATAATCCGGCTGGCAAAAGAAGAAAGGAAGAAATACAACAATGGATAAGATAAAAATCATCGTGGTGGAGGACAACATCGTGTATTGCGAGTTTGTCTGTAACCTGCTGGCACGTGAGGGATTCCGTACCGTGCAGGCTTTCCACCTCTCGACAGCGAGGAAACTTCTGCAACAAGCCGCTGACGGGGACATCGTGGTTTCAGACCTGCGCCTACCTGACGGCAATGGTATCGACCTGTTGCGTTGGATGCGCAAAGAGGGTATGACGCAGCCGTTCATCATCATGACCGACTATGCCGAAGTGCATACGGCGGTTGAAAGTATGAAACTCGGCTCGCTGGACTACATACCCAAACAACTCGTGGAGGACAAACTCGTGCCTCTTCTCCGTACCATACTGAAAGAGCGGAATATCGGGCGGAGCCGTATGCCCGTGTTTGCCCGTGACGGTTCCGCCTTCCGGAAAATCATGCACCGGATAAGGCTGGTAGCACCAACCGACATGAGCGTACTGATATTCGGAGAGAACGGCACGGGCAAGGTGCATATCGCCCACCATCTGCATGATAAAAGCAAACGTTCCGGCAAGCCGTTCGTGGCTGTGGACTGCGGATCGTTAAACAAAGAGCTTGCTCCATCGGCATTTTTCGGACACGTCAAAGGCGCATTCACCGGTGCGGACAGTGCCAAGAAAGGATATTTCCATGAAGCCGAAGGCGGCACGCTGTTTTTGGACGAAGTGGGCAACCTCGCACCGGAAACCCAACAGATGCTTCTGCGTGCCATACAGGAGCGGCGATACCGCCCCGTTGGTGACAGGACGGATAGAAGTTTCAATGTCCGTATTATCGCTGCCACCAACGAGAATCTGGAAAAGGCGGTCAATGAAAAGCGTTTCCGGCAGGACTTGCTGTACCGTCTGCACGACTTCGATATAACCGTTCCGCCGCTGCGTGATTGTCAGGAAGACATCATGCCGCTGGCAGAGTTTTTCCGCGAGATTGCCAATAATGAATTGGAGTGCAAGGTTAGCGGATTCAGCTCCGAAGCACGGAAAGCGTTGCTGACCCATTCATGGCCGGGCAACGTGCGCGAGCTTCGGCAGAAAATCATGGGCGCGGTGTTGCAGGCACAGACGGGACTTGTCACGAAAGAGCATCTGGAACTTGGGATAACCGAAACAACCTCTATTACCGGCTTCTCCCTACGCAACGATGAGGAAGATAAAGAGCGGATTCTGCGTGCTTTGAAGCAGGCTGACGGGAACCGGAAGGTCGCTGCCGAATTGCTTGGAATAGGCAGGACAACACTCTATAATAAACTGGAAGAATATGGATTGAAGTATAAATTTGAGCAACCATAGCCCGCAATTCGCTGAAAATGGCTATCTTTGCATGACATATTAGAAGGTAACGGCGACTGGCAGAGCCTTTTGCCGCCTATATATAACATAAGACCGCAAGGCGTTTCGAGCGAAAATCTGGTAAATTGACACTACGGAGACGATTGCGTGATGCTTATGCTATGCCTACGCATAGCGTGCATTCACGTACTCTCCGTAAAAGGCTTTACCAGAGCCGTCGCTCGAAAGTAGTGTGATTTGCACGCTACTTTTTTGTCCTTGCCCAACGAAAGGAAACGATAATGGGTAAAGTACAGATTCTTGCCGTCCTCACGATGGACGGTTGTCAAAGCTCCGAGTTATGTTGCAAAGCGTATAAGGAACTGCGCCTTGAAGATTGCGGCATCAATAAGATAAGGGAAAACGCCCTTTATCATATCACACCGGATTATTCCATATCTATGCTTGACGAATGGCGGAAATCCACAACAGACATCTGCTATCTGGCAGAAGTCACTCCTGAAAAGGCGGACTACATCAACGGGCTGCTGCGTATGCGTGTGGTGGATGAAATCATACTTTACACGATTCCTTTCATTGCCGGAACGGGAAAGCGTTTCTTCCAGTCCGCCTTGCCACAGGGACAATGGACGCTGACCTCACAGAAGGTGTACCGCAACGGAGTGGTCCGCCATATCTATAAAGCGTGCGTTTGATGTCCGGAAAGTGGACGAATGTTCAGTAAATGAACACTTTAAGCTGAATACAATTCCTGTCGGATAAATAAATTGAGAAATTATCACACTGAAATCCAGCACCTTGCAGAGAGCGTGCCGGATTTTTTCTTTTATGTACACGCTTTTTGCCAATCATATTCATGTGCGCATACCGAAAAACAGAGTGTAAAATTTCAAAATTGACAGGACATGAATTATTTCTTATTGGCGGAAACCGAGTTCTTCCGCCGTATAAACGAAGCCGGGGACTGCAATATGGAAACGGCATACACGGCTTTCGCCACGCAAGTGATCGAACTATGCAGCGGCAATGTGGACACCAACCGCACCATCATTGCGCTGGCTTACATTGAAATCGAGTTGCAGCACCATCCCGTGCGCAATCTTCCCGAAGAAAAGAGGGAGGTTGCAGCCTACATCAGCAAGGCACTCTCTTTCGTGAGGAAGATGCAGAAGTTCCTTGCCGCTCCCCAAGTGCCACCACTAATCCCCATCCGTACATCCTCCGACAACACAACCGAAAATCCCGCCTCACCCCTGCAATGGACGGGCAACGCCATCGACCTCGTGGAACTTATCTACGGCATCAACGAGATGGGCTGCATCAACAACGGCAACATGCCGCTCAAACAGCTGGCCCCGCTTCTCTACAAGATTTTCGGGGTTGAATCAAAGGACTGCTACCGCTTCTATATAGACATCAAACGCCGGAAGAACGAAAGCCGCACCTATTTCCTTAACAGAATGCAGGAGAAACTGAACGAGAGAATGCTCCGCGACGAAGAAATGGAGCGCATGAGAAGATAAAAAATATCCATTATAAATAAAAAGACAGGATGCATGTATTCCTGTCTTTTTAGTTTATATTTGATTACATACTAATTAGTTCTATATGAAACCTTTCAATCCGATAAAGATAAACTGCAAAACATTATGTCTGGGAAA
The DNA here is from genome assembly GCA_020742515.1 of Sporosarcina psychrophila. Classification (GTDB taxonomy): domain Bacteria; phylum Bacillota; class Bacilli; order Bacillales_A; family Planococcaceae; genus Sporosarcina; species Sporosarcina psychrophila_B. The sequence continues at coordinate 1,633 of DYWT01000240.1, read as the reverse complement.
TAATAGAACAATTAGTGCTATTAGCATTTATAATTACTACGAACGATGAAACAACTACTTTAAGATTGATCTATAAAAATCGCCACTTTGCAGTTTGTTTTTTGTGTAAAATTCGCCAATTAAAAAATTATGATTATCTTTGCACTATAATTCATAAAGGTATGGAAACAGTAAATAGAATACTTCAAGAGAAGATTACTGCACGAATCGCGCCCAATAAAGCAGTATTAATTTTTGGTGCCCGCCGTGTTGGTAAAACGGTAATGATGCGTAAAATTGTGGACAACTATTCAGGTAGGACTATGATGCTCAACGGTGAAGACTACGACACATTAGCACTTTTGGAGAATCGCTCAATTGCCAATTATCGACATTTGCTGGATGGTATTGATTTGCTGGCTATTGATGAGGCACAGAACATACCACAAATCGGTAGTATTCTGAAGTTGATAGTTGATGAAATACCGGGAATAAGCGTCTTGGCAAGTGGTTCTTCATCATTCGATTTACTGAATAAGACTGGTGAACCGTTGGTAGGTCGCAGTACGCAATTTTTACTTACTCCTTTTTCGCAACGGGAAATAGCACAAATAGAAACCCCTTTTGAAACTCGTCAGAATCTTGAAGCCCGTTTAATTTACGGTTCATATCCTGAAGTAGTAATGATGGAGAACTATGAACGTAAAACAGACTATTTACGCGATATTGTAGGTGCATACCTGCTTAAAGATATCTTAGCAATTGACGGCTTAAAAAATTCGAGCAAGATGCGCGATCTGCTTCGATTGATAGCTTTTCAGTTGGGCAGTGAAGTTTCTTACGATGAGTTAGGTAAACAGCTCAGCATGAGCAAAACAACAGTTGAAAAATATCTTGACCTCTTGGAGAAAGTATTCGTTATATATCGTCTTGGGGCTTACTCGCGCAATCTTCGCAAGGAGGTGACGAAAGCTGGGAAGTGGTATTTCTATGATAATGGCATTCGAAATGCTATTATAGGTGCTTTTTCACCATTGGCTATTCGGCAGGATGTTGGTGCATTGTGGGAGAACTATATCATCGGAGAGCGTCGTAAGGCGAATTTCAACGAAGGGCTGCATAAGGAGTTCTATTTTTGGCGTACTTACGATAAACAAGAGATTGATCTTATCGAAGAGAATCCTAATAATCTGACCGCATTGGAATTTAAATGGGGGAACAAGATGCCGACTGTTCCAAAAGTATTTCAAGAAGCATATCCACACGTAGAGTTTCATGTGGTGAACAGGGAAAATTATTTAGAATTTGTGTAATGTAAAAATTTATAAGAGTATGTATTTAAGCCGGTTGCATATTAGTAAGTTTAGAGTATTCGATGATATCACCTTGTATTTCAAGAATGGTATAAATATACTGATTGGAGAAAATAATTCGGGAAAAACCGCAATTATAGATGCCTTACGTATATGTCTCGGATGCGGTAAACCAGATAACTTTATTTATGTGCAAGACGGAGATTTACATCTTGAGTTCAACTTATAAATGCAACTTTTTGGGTGCGGATAATAAGCAATAAAAACATTTATTTTTCAGAGAGGAAAGAGAGACAATGTCCCCCTTTCTCTCACTCTGAATGGATAAAGTTTGCTATCTT
>DYWT01000239.1 GCA_020742515.1 Sporosarcina psychrophila | reverse complement strand
GCGATGAAATCTGCAATCGGGAGTGCGTCTTTCTTAAATATAATTAGTATCAACTAGTAATCACCTTATAGTCTTGGCATATACATCTCAAAATCACATTTTTCCTGATAACCTATACACCCTAGCGCAGGCGCGGCAAAGGGGTCGCCGAAGCCGTAAGACTGGATGCGAAGCGCTAATCCAGGCTTATGGCGGGAGGCATCCCCAAAGCGCCAAGCGGTCTACAATCCACACCCCCAATTACAACTCTTTCATTATTGAGCGCCACAGCAGATTCAATGGGATTCTTTAATTCAACATATCTAGTGAATTCAAATCGTTCAATATAAATGTAATTGCTAGTATTTCCTAGAGTACAATATTTCCAATAGAATGAAGGAGAGTCCCATCAGTCGATTGCAAACTGATAGGACTCTTCTTTCGTTTCATTACGGCCCTATTTTATTTTTTAAGATACCCAGCTACTTCTTTTGTAGTCTGTTCTGGCACTTTCATACACAGCGGTTCACCGTGTAAGAAGTTGAAAACGTTCATATCACTTGTTTGGAGCACACCAATTGTTAGGCGGGGAACAATTCTAACATGAACCCGATCAGCTTTATTTTTAGTTATAGGGATAAATAAGCCTAGGTTAAAGCTTGCGATACCGATTGATTTAAAATAGAGGAAAAACCGTGTAAGACTGTTTGCGAGGTCCTGCCAATTGTTATCATCCAATTCATCCAAAGAGGATGCATCTAGAATCCCTATAAAATCAGTATGGCTTTTCGGCGCGAAAGCATGAACCCAGTCAATGGAACCCACGGTCGCGATAAAGCGTTCATCGATTTCACGTTCACTTTCTATTAATGAATCATAATAGTTACTTCCTGTTTCCATGTGAAACTGCTCGCTGCATGCCAATGTTGTTAATTGATAGTTAGTCGGCATTTCAGAGGCTAATACATGAATATGTGGGTGCAAAATACTGCCTCCAGAAGGGGGGAGATAATTCCAGTTGATGGATGCGTATGCTGTTTCGGGATCCTGAGCGATAACTTTATTCAAATAGTTATGCGCAGCGGAAAAAGAATTGGCAATCACTGGTGCTGTGAATTCATCCAGTTTTACGTAATGTTGATCACACATTCGGACCACCGCGTTATGCTTACTGTAAGGAAAGAGGTTTGGAAAAAGGACAGCTTCCCCTTGAATGAGCCTGCCATCTTCAATTAAATCATTCGGAAATTTGGGTGTGAAAGAGTGTACGTTTTCAGGACAGAATGGACATTTACCACCGGCAGTTTCTTTTGCAAGTTCCGAATAATCTGTTGACGTAAAGGGGGCACCCGGGTCGAAAATAATCCGAGATGTTTCGCCTGTGAGTGGGTCCATTCGAATTTCAGTTTTGCGGTCAATTAGTTTACCGTCTTGCACGGGATCATGAAACGTAAGAAACTCTTCTTTTGCTGTAAAAGTAATAGACATCTATATTTCCTCCTATTATATAATCTAAATACACTTTCTATTCTACCCGTGGTTTGTAGAAAAGTCAGTAGTATCATATCAAAGTTGTGATTAAAACCTTTATGATCAACTGAAAGAAGTGAGTTCTTTTAGAAGATACCTAGAAAGACACACTACCTAGAATAAATTTTTAAATATGGCATATGAACTGAGCGTAGGCGTCTTAAAGGGGACAGCCTCCCGTTACAAGCGGTATTGAATAGAATCATCAACTCAGCTTTGGGGTTGAATCGCTTTTTGCGTAAAAAAAGAATGTTCTCTCCACAAATATGTGAGAAAACATTCCTTTTTGTTAGCCGGGAAATTATATTATCTTTAATGCAGATACACTATAACAAGGGAATTCACGCCTAGACTCCCGTGCACTTTTCTTAATTCAATACTTTTTCTTCTGATCCAATTACAGCTTCAACTTCGCTCCAAGGAATACCAAGCGCGCCGGCTACACCTTGTCCATAAGCAGGATCCGCTTTGTAACAATGTACAATATGACGAAGCTGGATATGTTTTTCTACACCGTTCATATTACGTCCCGTATTTTCAAATAAAACTTGTTGTTGTTCCGGGTTCATTAAATTGAAGAGTTTACCAGGTTGCTCGAAGTAATTATCGTCATCTTCTCTGAAATTCCATTGGTCTGCTGCACCGAAAATATCAAGTGCCGGGTCTTTAAATTTTGGTTGTTCTTGCCACTCACCATAGCTGTTCGGCTCATAATGAATCGTGCTGCCCATGTTGCCATCGGTTCTCATTGCACCGTCACGGTGGAAACTGTGGACAGGGCATTTCGGTTGATTGACCGGAATTTGATGATGGTTCACGCCTAAACGGTACCGTTGTGCATCGCCATATGAGAAGAGACGGCCTTGTAGCATTTTGTCTGGCGAGAAGCTGATGCCAGGAACAACGTTTGCAGGTGTAAATGCGGCCTGTTCTACTTCGGCGAAATAGTTTTCAGGATTACGGTTCAGTTCGTACTCTCCAACTTCAATTAGAGGGAAGTCTTTTTTATACCATACTTTTGTCAGGTCAAATGGGTTGTAAGGCATATTATTAGCTTGTTCTTCTGTCATGACTTGAATATACATTTTCCATTTAGGGAAGTTGCCGTTTTCAATATTTTCATATAGATCCCGTTGGTGGCTTTCTCTGTCAACTCCAACAAGTGCTGCTGCTTCCAAATCAGTCAAGTTTTCAATTCCTTGTTGTGAACGAAGGTGGAATTTCACCCATACACGTTCGTTTTGAGCATTAATCATGCTGAACGTATGGCTCCCGAAGCCATGCATGTTTCTGTATGAATTTGGAAGACCGCGGTCACTCATAACGATTGTCACTTGGTGAAGCGCCTCAGGAAGGGAAGTCCAGAAATCCCAGTTGTTATTTGCGCTGCGCATATTTGTACGGGGATCGCGTTTAACTGCATGGTTTAAGTCAGGGAATTGCATTGGGTCTCTGAAAAAGAATACAGGTGTGTTATTCCCGACAAGGTCCCAGTTTCCTTCCTCTGTATAGAAACGCATTGAATATCCACGAATGTCACGTTCTGCGTCAGCTCCGCCACGTTCACCGGCAACTGTTGAGAAACGAACGAACATATCTGTCTTTTTGCCAATTTCGGAGAAGACTTTTGCTTTTGTATATTGAGTAATGTCATGTGTTACTGTAAATGTGCCATAAGCACCGGATCCTTTTGCGTGCATGCGTCGCTCAGGAATTACTTCACGATTAAAATGCGATAACTTTTCCAAAAGCCACGCATCTTGTAATAAAATCGGACCTCTAGGACCAGCTGTCATTGAATTCTGATTGTCCACCACTGGGGCACCAGCGGCGGTTGTTAACTTTCTTTTGTTGTCTTTTTCTGTCAATTAAAGTCACTCCTTAGATTGTTTTAATTACTACATAATAATAATACTAAAAAAGAAGCTGTTTGACTACTAATATAGTTTCATAAAAAATAAATATGTGACAAAGGCTGTTTCCTCTTCACGAAAATTTAATAGTCTTATATGAATATGATTTTTTAAAATTGGATAGTAAATATTTTTATGCACGTATTCTCATTTAAAAATAGATTGAGCCTCTTTATTATGGTGTTTAAGATGCATAAATCTTAACTTACATCATTATCAAACAAAGTCGAGAAAAAATTCGGACAATATCTTTCACTACTATAGTAACTTTGAATAACGAAAAAGTCAGTATAATTTAAAATGTTTCAAAGGTTATGTTAAAATGTTGTGTAACTCTTTAATTTTAAGTAATGTGCAATAAAAAATGCCCGAGTAGCCGATAATAAAGTCGGTTGTTCGGGCAGTCAGTTTTTATGATAAAGAGAGAGGTTTGATACGCTCGATTGTTTGAAGAACTTTTTGATAGGCGTCATCCAAATTGTTCGCCTCAATATCCACTTTTTGCGAATCATTATTTTGAGTACTGGAATGTTCATACCTCGGGTCGTAATAATGTACAAGCAACAACTCAGTTGCTGCTCCATATTCACCGTTTTCTAAGTAGGTTTCAATCTGCTTTGCGACTGGGGTATGTAACCGTTTTTGAATTAATTGAAATGCCTCTTTGAAACTTTCGGGTTTATTCCACGGTTCATAATCCGCTAGAACAATTTTGACCCGTTCTTCAACAGGTAAGTGAATAATAATTTGCAGGCCAATTTCCTTTTTGTCATAAAGAAATTGTGGCAAACTTACTTTTCCAATTCGTCTACTTTCGCCTTCAATAAACACATAAGGCTCATTTTTAAAACGTATTAGTTCATGGATAAGTAAAGAATCGAATTTCTTTTGATTGCTGGGATCACGCCCAATTTGACCGAAAATAGAGCCACGATGTCCGGCAATATTTTCAAAATCGATGACGGGATAGCCTTGGGATGCTAACCGCTTCAAAATCTCTGTCTTTCCTGTACCTGTAAAACCATTCAACACGATGAAATTTGGCGGAAATTCTTCTTTTTCCAATTCGTGAACGACCCATTGCCGGAATGTACGAATTCCGCCACTCAATCGAGTAGTATGAATACCCATTAAGTCAAGAACGGTAGCTGCGGTTTTACTGCGCATACCACCACGCCAGCAAAACACTGTCATTGGCGTTTCAATCTGTTTGAATTCATGAATGAAGTCGGGCAACTTCTTCGAAAAAATTTCAAGTCCTCTTTCCTTAGCAATTTCTTGTCCGACTTGTTTATAAAGGGTGCCGATTTCGGCGCGCTCCTGATCATTAAAAACAGGTATATTGATGCTACCTGGAATTGTCGATTCATTGAATTCTTTAGGGGAGCGGACATCAATGAACGTATGTGGACCTGTTTGTTGTAATGCAAATATATCGTCTAATGATAAATCTCGAAACATGCTTTTCACCTTCCGCCAAAGTTCACGCTATCTTACTCTACAATGATGCGTCCTTTGTTTTCTTTAGTAACTTCGCCGATTACCCGTGCGTCTACACCTTTTTGTTGAAGTTCATCCAATAGTGCTTCCGCTTGTTTTTCTGCCACCGCAATAAGAAGGCCGCCTGATGTCACAGCATCACATAATATCCAACGACCCGTTTGGTCCATTGTATCCGGATATGTGACGACGTCTGCTACATGTGCAAAATTGTTTTTTGTACCGCCTGGCACTTTGCCGGCGTCTGCCAGTTCTTTTGTACGAGGTAAAACCGGTACTTTGTCAGCAATGATACGAATGCCCACGTCACTTGCTTTTGCTATTTCAGATGCATGTCCGAGCAGTCCGAAGCCAGTTACATCTGTCGCCGCATGAATATCGTAAGCGGCCATTGTTTCTGCTGCTGTTTTATTGAGTGTGGTCATAATTTTTGTAACATAGACAATCTCATCTTCAGATAATAAACCATTTTTCAACGAAGTTGTGTAAATGCCGACACCGATCGGTTTTGTTAACAGCAGTTTATCACCGGGTTTTGCGCCGGCATTTGTGCGTACTTTTTCAGGATGGACAATGCCCGTAACTGCGAGACCGAATTTTGGTTCTTGGTCATCAATCGAATGTCCACCGACAAGCGTAACACCCGCTTCTTTTAATTTATCGCCAGAACCACGGAGAATTTCCGCTAGAATTTTTTTATCCAATGATGCGATTGGGAAGGCGACGATGTTTAGCGCTGTAATCGGCGTTCCTCCCATTGCATAGATGTCACTGATTGCATTTGTTGCAGCAATTTGACCGAAATCGTAAGGATCGTCAACAATCGGTGTAAAAAAGTCAAGCGTCTGTACCATTGCTATTTCATCAGTTAGTTTATAAACTCCTGCATCATCACTCGTGTCAAGACCGACGAGTAAGTTTGGGCTGGGAGTGGCAGGTGGCAGGCTACGTAATACCTCTGCCAAATCTGCAGGTCCGATTTTACAGCCGCAACCGCCTTTTGTTGTGAGGGAAGTCAATTTTACTGCTTCAGTTTTCTCCATTATAATTCCACCTTTCGATTGCACGTCTATTTATAATCTTAACACATGGGCGAATTAAACTTGTTCTAGTAGGTCCTTGCAATCTATTTCTTATGGTAGAATATTCATAGTTCGTGTAAATTTTGAGGGGGTACAAGGTTTGATTCAAAAAAGAATAGCAAAATCATTACTCTCTGTATTATTGTTCGTCGGAATGCTTATTACACCGGTTCAGGGACATTCCACCGTGTCTGCAGCTTCCTCGTACGAAGGTTTGGAGAACACTATCAATGTGATTATGGCAGATAGCAGAATGCAAGCCGCCTCAAGTAGTATAACTGTGCGGAAGGCTTCAACTGGAGAAGTTGTTTATCAAAAAGAAGGGGATAAAGGAATTACACCCGCATCTACGTTGAAAATACTTACAGCCGCGGCAGCACTTGAGACACTTGGAGAAAATTATCGATTCACGACAGATGTATTAACAAACGGGAAAGTAACGAATGGGACATTAAACGGAAATCTATACCTGCGTGGGACAGGCGATCCTACGCTTTTGAAAAGAGACTTTGAAGGTTTTGCTTCGAAATTATCTGCTCTTGGAATCAAACGGATCTCAGGAAATTTAGTTGGTGATGACACTTGGTTCGATACAATCCGTTTGTCACCAGGGATTGATAGAAATGATGAATCGTATTACTACGCAGCGCAGATTTCAGCATTGACTGTATCTCCGAATACAGATTACGATGCGGGAACGGTTATTGTAGATGCAAAGCCAGCGGCGCGTGGTAGGGCAACAAAAGTGACGTTGACACCAGAAACGAATGTCGTTCAAATTGTCAATCGATCCACAACAGTTCCGAAAGGATCTAAAAACACCTTGAGAATTGAACGTCAATACGGAACAAATAAGATCGTCGTCACTGGAAATGCCCCCATTGGATCTGCGGGGAAGAAGGAATGGATCACTGTTTCCAACCCAACTGCCTATGCCTTAGATATTTTCAAAAAGTCGTTACTAGCTAAAGGGATAAAGATTATTCCTTCATCTAAAGTGTTACGCGGAAAAACGTTAGCAGATTCAAAAGTTCTTGTATCCAAGAATTCTATGCCTTTAAAAAGTTTAATGAGACCTTTTTTGAAATTAAGTAATAACTCACATGCAGAAGTGTTGGCGAAAGCTATGGGGAAAAAGAAGTATGGAGAAGGCAGCTGGACTGCCGGTTTACAGGTGATGCGTGACTATGCAGGATCAGTCGGATTACAAGTGGACGAATGGTTATTTGAAGATGCATCTGGTATGTCACATGCGAATAAAGTGACATCTGCACAACTCACGGAGTTATTGTACAAAGTGAGGACAGCACCTTGGTATGGATCGTTTGTCCAAGGATTGCCGGTTGCCGGTGCGCCAGACCGTCTTATTGGAGGAACATTGAGAAGCCGCATGAAAACAGGAACTGCTAAAGGCAATGTCATAGCGAAAACGGGAAGCTTGACAAATGTCAGTGCATTGGCAGGATATGCGCAAACAAAAGATGGGGAAACGCTTATTTTCAGTGTCTTGACGCAGGATCATAAGTCTAGTACGCTCCCTGTCCTTGATCGTATTGCAACTGCTATAACTAATTCAACAATAAAATAATAGTAAAATAACAAGCAGAGATGAATTCGATGCTTGTTTTTTTACTGGGAGATTAGTAGGGAAATTATATACCGAAGCCGATAAAAACATGTGCCTAAACAAAAAGGCAAGAAAGGAATATAACTTTACAGGACAATTACAAGATCTTTTATAAAGAACAAAAGCACAAGCACCTGTTTGGAAGCACTGAAGTTTGGACCTGGATTATCACCTTTTGAAGGTTATCGTAGGTTGAGAATTTCATAATTTCCTATGTAATGAGTAATTCATTAAGCATCAGTGCTTAGGGCTTTTTTTATGTTAAAAAGAAGGATGTAAAAATCATAAAGTATGATAAACTGAAAGAGAAAATCTAGTAAGTGAAGAAAAGGACCTTGATTATTATGAATATTTTTTCGGATTCAATACAGCATTTTATTGCTATTGATTTTTCGGATGTTCGAACGTATTTTGTTTCATTAACGTTAACAATTATTTTCACCTATTTACTTATAGTGATATTCAGAAAAATCATGCAACAGCTATTCAAGCGAACAACTCTATTAGAAGAGAAGAAGAAAGAAACTATTGAAAGTGTTGTAAAAAACACTTCCAGGTACATATTTGCCATCATTATTCTAATCGCAGCGATTAAGCCGTTTGTGGGTGATTTGAAAGAAGTCATTGTAGCGGGGGGGATCATCGCGGCTGTTATTGGGTTCGGTGCCCAAAAACTGATTAATGATCTAATAAGCGGTGTTTTCATTATTTTTGAAGGGACCATTAAACGAGGAGACTTTATAAACGTCAACGGGGAACTTGAAGGCGGAACGGTTGAGGAATTAGGGTTTAGGATTGTCAAAATTCGGTTGATAAACGGTAAGTTATTGACCATTTCCAATGGAGAAATTAGAAAAATGGTTAATGGTTCTGTTGAAAAAAGAAGGATTTTTGAAAGCCTTATTGTTTCATTCAATCAAGATCCTGGAATTGTTAGAGTGTTGTTGCAAGAAGTTTGCGATGAGCTAAACACAAAACAATTAGCCTATTTGAAGATGGATAATTCAACGGGTGAATACGTGGAGATATATAAGGTATATGGCTTACATTCCCTTGACACAAGTCCCTTCGGTTATAAATTTTCAATCGTCGCCACTGTCAATGATACAGATTATTTAGTTGCCTCTTTGGAAGCCAAAGAAGTATTGGCTCAAAAACTCTATGCTCATAAAGTTAAAATGGCAGAGCAATTGATTAATAAAGGATATTAAAGTTGAGAAGGCTATGTACTCTTGTATCTTTTTCAGTAATGAAGACCGCACTTGTTGAAACCTTACTGAGGTAATAGTAGCTCTTAAATTGACATCGCATACGCGGTGTTTTTTTTATTAATTTAATTAGAATCATAATAGTTCCTGATCAAAATAATTACATTCCAGTCATTCGGGGTATAGCAGAAAACACACAGGTACAATCTGAGTATCCAATGCACAATTCAGTTGTTAGGAGGAAATTGAATGGAGTATAAAGGAAGAAAAGGAAGTTCTAATGTTGAAGATCGAAGAGGTAAGGGAAAAGGGGGCATAGCATTAGCTGGAGGTGGTATTGGCGGCTTAATTCTTATACTTATTATGACCTTTCTTGGAGGCGATCCGGGTGAAATTTTGGGTGGCTTACAAGGTACAGAACCGGACACTTCGGTTCCTTATGAAGAAACGGCTGAGGAAAAAGAACTCGCTGAATTTGTGTCAGTAGTTCTTGCAGATACCGAATTTGTTTGGACAAAATTGTTTCGTGAACAGGGCTTGGAATACGAGGAACCAATTCTCGTGCTATATACAGATAGCGTTCAATCCGCGTGTGGAGCAGCAGGGTCATCTGTGGGCCCGTTTTATTGTCCGGGCGATCACAAACTTTATATTGATTTAAGTTTTTATCAGGAACTTCAAGACAAGTTCCAAGCTCCTGGTGATTTTGCGATGGCCTATGTTGTGGCGCATGAGGTAGGACATCATGTACAAACCCTTTTAGGCATCAATGAGCAAGTGAATGCTCTTCGCCCAAAACTGAGCACAGAAGAGTTTAATAAATATTCGGTGCGCCTTGAATTACAGGCGGATTATTTTGCTGGCGTGTGGGCAAGGCATCAGAAGGACATGAACTTTCTTGAAGAAGGTGATCTTGATGAAGCCATTACAGCAGCGAGTGCTGTAGGTGATGACCGCATTCAGGAACAAGCACAAGGGTATATTGTCCCCGACAGCTTTACTCACGGAACTTCTGAACAAAGGAAGCGCTGGTTTACTAAAGGATTTGAAAACGGAACCATTGAGGGTGGAGATACATTTAAAGCAAGTGGATTGTAAAAGAAACAGGGAGTTGACAAGGACTTCCTCCCTGGAACAATAAAAAATCTTGCTTAGGGCATAATCGCCTTAGGCAAGATTTTTTTCTTTGAAAGGAAGTTAAATAAGTAACTCAAATAACGTACTATCATTGTTAACTTCTTTAAAAGAGAAACCGCAATGGTGCATTCGCTGAATAAGTCCTTCATAGTCTGATTTCCTCTTTATTTCAATGCCAACAAGTCCGGGACCGCTTTCCTTGTTGTTTTTCTTTGTATATTCAAACGTAGTGATATCATCATCAGGTCCAAGCACTTCATCCAAGAATTGACGTAAAGCACCAGCACGCTGCGGGAAGTTGACAATGAAGTAATAAAGAAGGCCTTCATAAATTAATGATTTCTCTTTAATTTCTTGCATGCGGCCGATATCGTTATTTCCACCGCTTATCACACAGACGACAGACTTACCTTTAATTTCATCCTTATAAAAGTCCAAGGCAGCAATAGATAAGGCGCCCGCAGGTTCTACAACAATCGCATGTTCGTTGTACAAATCTAAAATGGACGTACATACTTTACCCTCTGGAACTAGAACAATATCTTCAAGGTATTTGCGGCAAATTTCAAAGGTGTGTTGGCCCGCACTTTGAACTGCTGCGCCATCTACAAATTTATCGATTGTATGCAAGGTTGTCACTTCATTATTCGTTAACGCCGCTTGCATACTTGCTGCACCTTCGGGTTCTACTCCAATCATACGCGTATGGGGTGACAAACTTTTAATGTAAGTGCTTAAACCAGACATAAGGCCACCGCCCCCAATACTGGCAAATACAAAATCAACAGGTTCTTCAATGTCATTCATGATTTCCACTGCGACCGTCCCTTGTCCGGCAATGATATCATGATCGTCAAAAGGGTGGATGAAGATTCTATCTTCATCCAACGCACATTCGATTGCTGAAGCAGATGAATCGTCAAATGTATCGCCTACTAAAATAATTTTTACATTGTCCCGACCAAACATTTTCACCTGATTAACTTTTTGTTTAGGAGTTGTCTGCGGCATGAATATCTTCGCATCAATTCCTAGATGAGCGCATGCATAAGCAACTCCTTGCGCATGATTCCCCGCACTGGCACAAACAACGCCCTTTTTAAGGGCAGCAGTTTCGATTGTTTTAATTTTATAATAGGCACCCCGTAATTTAAAGGAACGAACATGTTGCAAGTCTTCCCGTTTTACATAGACTCGACAACCATATTTTTCTGATAACCGTTCATTTTTTTGCAGAGGGGTATGCGCGACCACATCTTTTAATAATTGATTTGCAATCAATATGTCACCGACTTGGATTCCAGTTGCTTCCGTCTTTGTTACATTCACAGTAATCTCAACACCCTCCGTTTTATTTGATCATTTTCCTATACTAACATGAATGGGCTGATTAAACATGTGAATGTTTGTAATTATGCGTGAATAGATGAAAAGCTATGGCAATTTGCATTATCGAGAGGGATAGCACTGTCATCTCACAGTACCTACCCTCGTTTCTTAAGCTTTCATAGTAGTACGTCTGTATTTAAAATCTTACGTAGTTAAAACTTCCCCTCAATATGTTTTAATGTTAAAGTATATGGAGAATTGAAATCAAAGTTGTGGGGGTTAATTTCATGGGAAGAGTACAGGATAAAGTTGCTTTAGTAACTGGCGGAGCATCAGGTATTGGGTTGTCTGCCGCTACGCTTCTTGCAAAAGAAGGAGCAAAAGTAGTCATTGCAGATTTTAATGTAGAAGGTGCGAAACAAGTTGCACAAAACATCCAAAATGAAGGTGGGCAAGCAGTCGCCGTGTTTTTGGATGCCGGGAATGAAACATCCATTAAAGAAGCAATTGACTTCACGGTTGAAAATTTTGGTGCGATTACAGTCCTTTATAATAACGTTGGATTGACAAATCTACAAAAGGATTTAGATGTGGTAAATATTGATTTGGATGAGTGGGACCGCTTAATGAACGTAAATGCAAAAAGCGTTTTACTGGGGAGCCGATATGCAATCCCATATATGCAAAAAGCGGGCGGTGGCTCAATTATAAATACTGCATCCATGTCTGCCTTTGCTGGTGATTCTGTGCGTTCGGCTTATGGTGCATCAAAGGCTGCAGTCGTTAATTTGACGAAATATATTGCAGCGCAATACGGGAAAGATAAGATACGTTGCAATGCAGTTGCTCCAGGATTGATTTTAACACCTGCGGCCAAGCAAAATATGTCACAAGAGGTACTTGATATTTTCGAGAAATATAATGCATTACCTTACCACGGAGAAGCGGATGATATCGGTAATACTGTCTTATTTTTAGCTTCTGATGAATCGAAATTCATCACGGGTCAAACGATTCAAGTTGAGGGTGGCCACTACTCAAGTAACCCGAGCATCGCTGACTTTCAACAGTTCATGTCACAAGCGAAATCGTAAGAATTCAGTAAGTAATCCACATAAATTAGTTAGCAAAGATAATTTAAGAAAGGAAATGATCAATTATGAAACTTCAAGATAAAGTTGCACTTATTACTGGCGGAGCCGGGGGCATTGGTAAAGGGATGGCGACTGCATTCGTAAAAGAGGGAGCTAAAGTGGTAATCGTCGATTTGAACGGGGAATTAGGGGTCCAGGCAATCAAGGAATTGCAAGTCTATCAACCGGAATCGATTTTCATCCAGGCAAATTTAGCTGAGCATGATAAATTGCCGGAAATAGTAAAACAAATCGTCGAGAAATTCGGTAAGCTGGATATTTTAGTGAACAATGCCCACGCATCGAAAAATAAGCCATTTGAAGAGACGACGCAAGCGGATCTTGACTTATCATTCAATACAGGATTTTATCCGACGTTCTATCTAATGCAGGCTGCACTGCCATATTTAAAGGAGACAAAAGGGAAAATCATTAATTTCGCTTCCGGAGCAGGTATAAATGGGGACGCAAACCAAGCATCTTACGCTGCAGCAAAAGAAGCAATCCGGGCGATTACACGTGTTGCGGCGAATGAATTTGGTCAGTTCGGCATTAATGTAAACTTGATTGCGCCCATCGCTAATTCTCCAGGTATTCAGCAATGGGCGACTGAACAACCTGAGTCTTATGAAGCGATGCTATCAAGAATTCCATTGCGACGACTTGGTGAACTGGAAAATGATATCGGCCGTGCAGCTGTCTTTTTGGCAAGTGAGGATTCCGATTACATTACCGGTCAGACACTAATGGTAGATGGAGGAGCCACTAAGCTTAGATAAGCCCGTTAAATGAACATACTCAAAAAAGCCCCTTAAAGAGGCAAAGAGTACTAGTGATGGATAGGAAATAATAATACTCTTGGACTTTAAATAGGCGCTGCGGCTGTTGGTTATGGAGATAAAAACAACAACAGAATAGAGAAAAATAGGGACCTATTCGCACTAGCGGATAGGTTCCTTTTTTATTATTTTAGTGAATGATTCAACTTTGTGTAAATGGAAAGCAATGATTGCTGTTCCGCTTCTGTCAAATGCGAAAATACATTTAGACGGAGATGCTGGCCATCTTTTTGGGCTACAGTAAGTAAAGCTTCCCCTTTATTCGTGATAGTCCAATAGGTGATACGGCGGTCAGTATCATCCTGGCGGCGCGTGATTAGTTCTTTGTTTAAAAGTTTAGTTGAAAGATGCGTTAAAGATGCCGGTGTAAAGTTCAAAATACGGGCAAGATCTGAAGGCCGGCTTTCACCGTGCACCTGTAATTCATGCAAGGCAAGAATATGTGAGATGCCAAGATCGTAATCCGCTTGTTGCCGCCACTTTACATGCATTTTATGTGTCACTTGTTCAATCGTATGCAGAAGTTCAAAAATTGTCTGATTAGACATGATAATATACCCCATCCTATTCCTACAATGCGTTCCCAAAGGATCTTTTCATCCTTCAGTTCTTTTTAGTGTACCATTATCCAAGAAAAATGTTTGGATGGTAGTATTGTTCAATTATGTATACCATAATAATGAGGTGAAGTTCAACATGACAGGCAAGACGACCAAGCGATATGAAGTCGATTTATATAAACCGGTAAAAGAATACTTTGCACAACAAGGGTACGATGTCCATGGTGAAGTGAATGAGTGTGATGTGGCGGCCGTTAAAGATCAGGAACTAGTCCTCATCGAGCTGAAACTGACACTGAACATCGATCTTTTAGTCCAAGCTACAAAAAGACAGCGGCTGACGAATCATGTCTATGTCGCTATTCCTAAACCGAAAATCAACTTCCGTTCGAAAAAGTGGAAAGATATTTGTCATTTGGTGAGGAGATTGGAGTTAGGTCTCATCATCGTTTCATTTCTAGAAGATGACGCGCGGGCGGAAGTAGTATTTCACCCCGCGTCCTTTGACCGAAAGAAAAATATGCAGCGCAGCAAGAAAAAAAGAAATGATCTACTTACTGAAATGGAAGGCAGACTCGGAGATTACAATGTTGGCGGAAGCCATCAGACTAAAATAATGACTGCCTATAAAGAAAACTGTATTTTTATAGCTTGCTGCCTTCTACAAGCCGGACCTTTATCGCCTAAATCCTTACGGGAGATGGGGACAGGAGAAAAAACCTTAACGATCCTGAATAAAAATTATTATGGATGGTTTGATCGGATCCAGAGGGGGATGTATATGATTAATGACACAGGGGAAAGTGAGTTGCACAAATTTCAGGCCCTTTCTGATCACTATCATAAACTTGTAAGAGAAACTAGAGGTGTTTACTTGGAAAACCATGAGACCAGGGAAAATAATTAAAGAATTGATACAATCTATAGCGGAAATGGTAGAGTAGACATCTAAAGATTAAAAGTATCTAACGTCAGGATCAGCCGTATGGGTTTGTTTAGGGAAAAATAATTTTTCCAGATAGAGTGACGACTGTCCTTGTAGGCGCAGTCTTTTTTCAATGTCGATAGCATAAGTTCTTGCCTGCTCGACAGTAAATCGGCGCGTAACGATATCGTTCATTAGATTTATCGCCATGAAATTTGCACCTTCTTGGTCACATTTCGCTGTTATTTCACCTGCTGTACGATCAGGATATAAACTTCCATCGAATTTTGCAAGGTCATCGAAAAATTCAATAGGAACTTTATAATCTATTGTCTGGGCAAGGTAATCGAGATGTGTAGTTGGAAAGTTGTGCAATACAGTATCGCGATGGACGACTGTCCGTTTCCATGGTCCGTTATTAATCCAGATCATTCTTTCGGTGCTTGCTTCATTCGGCAGACCATATTTACTTATTAATGAATAGACAGTGCCTTTGGGCTGTTCAGACCAGTTAGCCAGTAATCGATCGATCTTTGGGTATGTTTGATAATGTGGAGCGGGGTATCCATTATGTCCTGTGTGCATGATTCTCCTCCAGTTTCTTGGATAGTTGAGTTCGCCTTATCCTATTCCATATGGGTACCTTCCGTTACATGCATAAGAATGCAACAAGTTTTTAATTAAATTGGGGGAAAAGGTATGTTGAAAGAGAATAAATTAATGGCAATTAAACAGCTTCAAAAAGAATGCGAAAACGCTGATGGTATTCAACTAAAATTAAATTGGGAGATGCTACGCGAAAGAGAAGGACGACAAATGGATTTTTCTTATGAAAAGAACGGTAAACTTATCGCTTGTTTATCCCTATATGGTTTCGGATCTACCGTTGAAGTATGTGGGATGGTTATACCCGAAGAACGAAGAAAAGGTCATTTCACTAGGCTTTGGCAACAAGCCTTAGTAACAATCGAACAGTACGGCTTTCAAACAATTCTATTGAATGCACCATCAACTTCTATCACCGCTAAGGAATGGCTATCTAAACAGCCATATACATATGCGTTTTCTGAGTATCAGATGCGCTGGTCGGAACGGCCAATTGAAGCGAGTGATGAGATTCTTCTGCGGGTTGCAAAACCAAGTGATGCAAATCTTGAGGTGAAGCTTGACGTTCTTGCTTTTGGAATGGATGAAGAAGATGCGCGTTCTCATCTGGAACGCATAAAAGAAAGACAGGATGAGCAGTTT
>DYWT01000238.1 GCA_020742515.1 Sporosarcina psychrophila | reverse complement strand
TTTAATAGTCCTACTGTTTTTTAGTTTTGGAATAGTGAAGCGGTAGTCATCATTTCTTATGATGAAACATTTTCAAAAATAGAAAGCATCGATGCTCTCGATGTTTTTTCATTGTGATCAATGATAGTCTTAATGCTTTTGTTACTTTATCTCCCTCAGTAAAACCCGTTGTTCTTATTTCATTCCTCTTTCTAATCAACTCTCTACGTTTCAAATCAATATAAATGGAATTATTTAGTTTTTTTCACTTAATTCTCACTTCACTCCCTTACCTTTATCTGAGTTAAGTATTGTATAAATAAGCTTTTCATCTTCAGATATTGCATTTATCCTGTGAGTAATGCTTTTTTGTTCGATTTAATCGGCTCAATCTAAAGCTTCTCTAGCCTCCAGATGATGGTTATTATCCGCTAAAGACTCTAAAATGCTCTAGAAGGAACCGTGTGACCTCATGTCATTGTTTTAAACTTGTATGTCGATGATACCAAGTTCAATCAATAATTTCTGTCGATTTGATAATCGATATTACTGACAGGACTCTTTCTCAATTTTCTTTCTTTACGATGATAGTTGAAGAACACTTTTTATATTCCCAACATCATTATTAATGATTACAAAAGAAATTGCCTTTTTCTGGTCAGCTCTATCATCAGGATTATTGAACTTTCGACTCTTCTCATTATCAACAACAGTGTATTATCCACTTTCTTGAACACACTTAACTTACTGTCGAATATGTGCTGGTTATACCTTCACTGCTTCTTCAATTCCATGTTCCCCCTTTAGATAAAGCAAGACCAATTTAATAGATTGGTCTGATGACTTAAGAGACTTCTCTGACAGCTTCGATTTCCACACATTTCTTGACGTAAAAAAACCAACTAATCTAAAAATCAGTCGGCTTGTTGAGTAGTACTTTATTAGCTTTGAAATTGCAGTATGGGATAAATCCGTAAAATAGGTTGGTTTACCAACCAGTTAAAACCCTTTCATAGCAACGATTAGCTCGCCATATGTTCAAGACGAATCTTGTCTGCGATCATCGCGATGAACTCACTATTTGTTGGTTTGCTTTTCAAATGGTGGACAGTGTAACCGAACATTTTGGAAATAACATCGTAATTGCCGCGATTCCAAGCGACTTCAATCGCATGACGAATGGCACGCTCAACACGGGATGCTGTCGTATTGTATTTCTTTGCAATCTCGGGATACAGTACTTTCGTCACTGAACCTAGCAAATCGACATCCGTATAGACCATTTGAATAGCTTCACGAATGAATGCATAGCCTTTAATATGAGCAGGCACACCGATTTCTTTGATGATTGCTGTAATTGTGGTATCCAGCACTTTTTGACTAACAGTCCCTGGTGCATACTCTCCATTGGATTGAGCAACCGGAGCAACCGGTTTTCTCGCCCCCGCAACTTGGAAAATCTGATTTGCAAGCCGTTCAAATTCAAAGGGTTTAAGCATGAAATAGGATGCCCCGAGACTTGCAGCTTGCGTCATTACGTCTTCCTGGCCGAATGCTGTCAACATAATTATATGCACATCTGCTGTTTGAGCATTTCCACTTAACGTTTCTAGCACTGCAATTCCGTCAAGATGTGGCATGATGATATCAAGCAATAAGACATCTGGCTTTTTTTCTTCTAACATCGACAGACAGACTTTGCCGTTATGCGCTGTCCAAATGACTTCAATTTCAGGATGCCTTTCAAAATACGTCACCATAGTCCTCACAAGTTCCTTGTTATCATCAGCAATCGCGACTTTCAGTTTATCCATTTCCATTTCCCCCTTATACGTTTATGACGACTTCTTTCCTTAAATATTAGCAATCTTCTTTTAACTACACAAGGGAAATTTCGACGAATAGTGGACTAACCCTCTTTTATTTAGCAAAAATGAAACTTCTGACATATGGTTTCCCTATACTTCGACTAATTCTATTATTTTCTAAGCATTTGTCGAATCATTCCTCATAAGTTTACCACGCCAAGACAAAAGGGCCAACTCCATTTACGAGTTGGCCCTTCTTATCAGTTTTCTCCGCTACGCATCTTTTCCAAAAATAGGGCTGCACCTTTTTTGGGATCATCCACAAACATATGCGTCACTGCGCCTGCAAATTGCCCATTCTGGATGACAGGACTTCCACTCATCCCTTGCAAAATCCCGCCCGTTGCTTCGAGCAATTTTGGATCCGTTAAAACAAAATGGAACTGTTCTTGTTCAACTTCTGTAATTCGAATGGAAAATGATTCAACTTCTGTCCCCTTAATTGTTGTGTAAATTTCAGCTGCACCTACTTTTACTTCAGCCGGTTGCATAATCGTAAGAGGTTCTGCCAACACTTTCTTATAGTCACTGTTCCACGATCCAAAAATTCCATAAAGACCGTTTATTCGAATCGTCCCTAAAAAATCATCATCATCGACAATCGTTGAAATTTTATAACCGGGAACTCCAGGAACACTTTTCTTAATCTGATCGATTTCCGAAAGATAAATTGCTCCCGTCCTAAAAGAAGGCGGTGATTTCAATGCACTGTCGATGATTTGATGACCAAGAGCACCGTATGTCCCTTTGTCTGGGTCGACATACGTCAACGTTCCGGTTCCTTCCGTCCGATCTTTTAGGAATGGAAGGAGACGTTTCATCGCTTCGCCATCTGCTTGGATCTGACTTTTTTCCTCATTCCGAATAACGTGTAAAACGACTTCTTTCTTTTCGCGTTTTGAGGATGATGCTTTTTCGAAATCATGAAGGGTACCGATTGCTACATCGTCCAACTGTTCGATCAAATCACCTGCCTTCAACCAATTCTCCTTACTAATCATGACATCACTTGTGATGAAAACCCCTGCCAGATCCATTTTAATGCCGATGGAGTCTCCCATCGGTATAAGTGATCCATCTTTAGCAGATGCGGCATCTGTAGCAATTGGCATGAAAAGCAAAAGTACAGAAAACGAAACGGCCAACTTGAGCTGTCTACTCCATCCCATATTTCACCTCCCTAAGCAAGATACTGTTGGTATGTCCGTTCAGAGGAATGTTATGAAAGGGTAATTCAAGCAATTCAGGAATTCGAACTAAAAAATCCATTTTTAGGTAAAAATGATTAAAAAATAAAAAAACGTGCATAATATAGTATGCACGTTTTTTTATTTTTTAAATGGAAAGTATACGTTTTTCCACTGAAGCACTTTTCTTACTCTCTAAACAATTTCTTGCGCTCAGTAGCCAACGTCAATAATTCCTCCGCATGTTTTAACGTTAGTGGAGTAGTTTCAGCACCGGACAGCATCCTCGACAATTCCTCTGTTCTGTCTGATTCCACAACATCATGAATTTCCGTCCTCGTCCTATCACTAATTACATCTTTTTTAATGAGATAATGGTGATCAGCCATTGCGGCAACTTGGGGCAAATGAGAAATACAAAGCACTTGGGAATGTGTGGCGATAATAGCGATTTTTTCAGCAATTGCTTGTGCAACCCTTCCGCTTACCCCCGTATCCACTTCGTCAAAAATAAGTGAAGTAACGCCTTGGTGTTTGGAGAAAATAGTCTTTATCGCCAACATAATACGGGAAATTTCGCCACCCGATGCTACTTTTACAAGTGGTTTCAATGGTTCTCCAACGTTCGTCGAAATTAGAAAGGTCACATCATCGTAACCGTTTGAATCGAAAGTACTTGCTGGTTTCCGAGTAATTTCCACTTTAAAAGAAGCTTTTCCCATATGAAGCTGTTGCAACTGTTCCATAATCGCTTTTTCTAATTGAATAGACGACTTTTGGCGAATAATCGATAATTCTCCTGCCTCTATTTCTAAGTCTTTCAAAATTTGGTCAAGTTTTTCCTGTTCAGCAGATAGACGCTCATCTCTGCTCACTAAACTATCAAGTTCCTCTGCAATTTTATTGCGGTACATAAGAATGTCCTCAATCGTTTTACCATACTTTCTTTTAAGTGAAAGATGGAGGGCCAGACGCTCTTCAACTATTTCTAGTCTTGCAGGATCAAATTCCATATCATCGAGTATACTTTTCAGCTCATGCGCAGTATCTTGCAATGAATAGAAACTTGCTGCAATCGTTTCAGCGTGCGGTTTTAGGCTCTTATCAACAGAAGCTGCATCCTCGATATCACTCATTGCGGAACCGACCCAATCAAGCGCATGCGTATCAGCGCTGATCGACATGTATGCTGTATTCAAGCGTTCGTATAATCGATTGAAGTTTTGAAGTTTTTGTTTTTCCTCTTCAAGTTGGTTTTCTTCTCCAATGACAAGAGCAGCGGCATCGATCTCTTTCAGCTGGAATGAATACAAATCAATACGTTGAGCAACTTGTTGCTCATTATCATCCGCCTTCTCAAGCTTTCTTTTCAATTTCCGATAACTCTCGTATAGTTCAGAATAATTTTCATAAGCACGTTCAAGCTTTTCACCCGCAAAATGATCAAGTAAATGAATATGACTTCTTTCATGCATGAGTTCCTGGTTTTCATGTTGACCGTGAATGTCAATCAATTGGGAACCGATTTCCCTCAAAATAGCAATTGTCACGAGCTTACCATTGACTCGGCAAACTGTTTTGCCGTTCGAATTCAAATCACGGCGTAAAATAACGACGCCATCCTGCACGTCAATACCAAAATCAGCTAATTTCACGATGATAGGATGTGCTTCCTCTTCAATTGTGAAAAGTCCTTCCAATTCAGCTTTATTTGCACCATGACGGATAAACTCCTGTGAACCTCGTCCACCTGCCAACAGTTGTACAGCATCGATGATAATTGATTTACCTGCACCTGTTTCCCCAGTCAAAACGGTGAGTCCTTCGTCAAAAGTTACTTCAAGGTGTTCAATGATTGCAAAGTTTTTTATGGAAATTTCACGTAACAATTGCTGTCACCTCTTTCAAAGCATCGCTAACAATTTTTCTCTCACCACTGCTGTTAAGGAATCGTCACGGCAGATGATTAGGCATGTGTCATCGCCGCAAATCGTTCCAAGAATTTCTTCCCACCCGAGATGATCCAACAAAGATCCAACCGCCTGCGCATTTCCAGGAAGCGTTTTCAAAATAATAAAATGACCAGCCCCATCTATGCTGACAAATGCGTCAGTCAACATACGGTGAAGCTTTTGCTCCGTGTTGTACTTATGTACGGGTGGAAGGCTATATTTGTAATTACCATTAGATAAAGGGACTTTAATAAGATGCATTTCTTTTATATCACGCGAAACGGTCGCTTGCGTCACTTCTACCCCAGCCGCCTTTAAACTATCTACGAGCTGATCCTGTGTTTCTATTTCAAAATTCGAGATAATATCCCGGATGCGTATTTGTCTATGCCCTTTATTCATACCATTCACTCCCATACAAAATAATAAGGTCCTTTTTCATACTGTACCACCGATTTTTTCCTGCAACAAGAATATAAGCGCAGGGTGCCCATCCGGATACGAAAGACATAAAATAGACCGTTATTCACAGTTCGATATGTTGTAGTTTCCCGAGGAACAAGAAAAGCACGCAACTTAATGCGCGCTATTGCAATTCTTTGTACGCCTCTTCAACAAGGTTATCAAATGAAACTTCGTCAAATGCTGTTTCGGCATTGTCTTCAGAAGTTAAGTGGAATAGAAACTCTATGTTCCCTTCCCCGCCAGTGACAGGAGAAAATGAAATTCCACGAAGACTGAATCCATCTTGGATTGATGCATCAGCAATTCTTTTTAATACTTCAAGATGAATGGATTTTTCCCTGACGACACCTTTTTTCCCAACTTTCCCTTTCCCGGCCTCGAATTGCGGCTTAACGAGGACTATGACATCACCGCCAGTGGCAATAATTCGTTTTAATGCAGGCAGGATAAGTGTCAAGGAGATGAAGGAAACATCGATTGTAGCAAACTGTGGGATGCCTTCGGTGAAAATTTCCGGTGTTGCATGTCTGAAGTTCGTTCTTTCCATAACCGTTACACGAGAATCTTGACGTATTTTCCACGCTAATTGATTGTACCCGACATCAAGCGCATAACAATGTAACGCACCATTTTGAAGAGCACAATCTGTGAATCCGCCTGTTGAGGCACCGATATCAAGCACAATTTTGCCATTAACGTCAGCATCAAATTGCTCAAGTGCTTTTTCAAGCTTCAAACCGCCTCGACTGACATATTTCAGTTTGGAACCCTTGACCGCAAGCGGCGCATCTGAAAATATTTTTTCACCTGGTTTATCTAACCTTGTTTCAGCGGAAAAAACGATGCCCGCCATTATCGAACGCTTTGCTTGTTCCCTTGTTTCAAAGAGACCACGCGCGACCAATAGGACATCTACCCGCTCTTTTGGCGCACGATTTGTCATACTTGTTCCCTTTCCACTGCTTGCATTTTAATAAATGATTCCATATTTTCAACTAGATGATTTGAAGTCATGCCTATTTCTTCAAGTAGGTCGTCGACATTACCATGTTCAATGAACTGATCTGGAATTCCCATGCGTCGAACCGGTACAGCAGTTTGAAGGGTATCATGTGCATATTCAAGTACTGCACTGCCGAAACCGCCGGCGAGAACCGCCTCTTCTACAGTAATAATCGGCTTTCCACTTGCGAAAATTGTGTCCAACATTGCCGTATCAAGCGGTTTGATGAATCTCGCATTGACGACTTTCACATTGATTCCTTTAGTAAATAATATATTAGCTGCTTCCAGTGCCATCGGGATTGTTGTTCCGAACGTCAAAATTACTCCATCCTGTCCTTCACGCAACACTTCCCATGAACCAATCGGAATTGGATGTAATGTCTCATCCATTGTTACACCGAGTCCATTCCCTCTTGGATAACGCATCACAATTGGGCCTTCAGCGTAATCTATGGCAGTTTTCACCATATGCTGTCCTTCGTTTTCGTCTTTCGGCATCATAATGACCAGATTCGGCATATGTCTAAGGAATGCGATATCGAAGACACCCTGATGTGTTTCGCCGTCGGCACCTACCAGGCCCGCACGGTCAATGCCGATAAAGACATTCAAGTTCTGCCTCGAAATATCATGAAGCATTTGATCGTAAGCCCGTTGCATAAATGTCGAATAGATTGCAAGAAACGGTTTCATCCCTTGAGTTGCAAGACCGGCTGCCATCGTTGTTGCATGCTGTTCAGCTATACCTACATCGAAGAAACGATCCGGAAATTCTGTCGCAAATGATTCAAGTTTTGAACCGACTGGCATTGCAGGTGTAATCGCCACGATTCGACGGTCTTCACGTGCAATAGTTCGGACTGTTTCTGCAACAAGTCCACTCCACGACGGTGCGGTAGATGAAGATTTAACAAAATCACCTGTTTCGATTTTATAAGGTCCCGTACCATGCCAAGTACCGATTTTATCGTCTTCCGCAGGGCTGTATCCTTTGCCTTTTTTCGTAATAACATGAAGAAGGACAGGCCCATCCATTTTCTTCGCATATTGGATATTACGCTCGAGATCATTGAAATCATGGCCGTCAATCGGACCAAGATATGTGAAGCCAAGCTCCTCGAAAAAGACGCCCGAAACAAGCAGATATTTCAAGCTATCTTTTACACGTTCTGCGGCAGTAGCAAGTTTGCCTCCAACAGCCGGAATTTTCTTCAAGATATATTCAAGTTCATCTTTTGCACTCTTATATTTACCAGCAGTTCTCAGTTTTCCCAGGACTGCATGAAGCGCACCGACATTGGGGGCAATTGACATTTCATTGTCATTCAAAATGACAATCATGTTCGTTTTTGCATGGCCAATATGATTAAGTGCTTCAAGTGCCATACCGCCTGTAAGCGCACCATCACCGATGACTGGTATTACATAATTCGAATCGCCTTTAATGTCTCGGGCAGCCGCCATTCCCATAGCGGCGGAAAGTGAAGTAGAACTGTGGCCAGTTTCCCATACATCATGATCGCTTTCAATTCGTTTCGGAAAACCGCACAAACCTTTATATTTTCTAAGCGAATCGAAATTACCTGCACGCCCAGTTAGTATTTTATGGACATATGCCTGATGCCCAACATCCCAAATGATTTTATCATCAGGACTATCAAAATGCCTATGAAGTGCAATTGTCAGTTCGACTACGCCAAGATTCGGCCCTATATGGCCACCTGTAACAGATAATTTCTCAATAAGGAATTTCCGAACTTCTGCCGCTAATTCCATCATCTGTTCCTTATCGAGTTTTTTAATAAAAGATGGACTAGTAATTTCTATGAGTTCCATCGTTATCACACACCTTCACAAATTAATTGCCACGGATAATACTGCGCTGCCTACATTATAACAAGAAGGACGTTCAGTACAACAATTTGGTTCACTTCACGATTTCCGTTCTACGATATAATCCGCAAACAATCCTAGAAGTGGATGCTCCATTTCCAGAAATGCAAGAGAATCTCTTGCACATTGGTGATGTTTTTCTAGTCGTGACATTGCACCTTCCAGTCCGAGAAGTGACGGATACGTCGACTTCTCGCTTAACGCATCGCTCCCTGCTGTCTTACCAAGTTCTTCCGTCGTGGATGTAATATCTAAAATATCATCTTGAATTTGAAAAGCGAGTCCAATATGGTAGGCAAAGTCTCTCAACTTCGCCGTTTTTTCTTCATTTAAACCCGCTAGTATTGCACCGGCCACGATGCAAAATGACAATAGGGCCCCAGTTTTATTAACATGTATGTTTTCGAGTTCAAATAGAGATAAGGTTTTTGTTTCACCTTCAATATCGAGCATCTGTCCGCCAACCATACCAGTTGAACCCGAGGCGTCTGCCAGTAAACGAATGATTCGAATTGTGTCTTGTGCAGACGTATCCGATAAATGAGTCAAACTTCCGAATGCCAGAGTTTGTAGTGCATCTCCTGCAAGTACGGCAACTGCTTCCCCATAAATGATATGGTTCGTCGGTTTGCCGCGCCTAAAATTATCATCATCCATAGAAGGCAAGTCATCGTGGATGAGGGAATACGTATGCAATAATTCAGCAGCACAAGCTACCGTCAAGGCATCTTGTGAGTCGACACCAAGGTCTTCGAGCGTGGCTAGGACGAGAAGTGGCCGGATTCGTTTCCCTCCGGCATTGATTGAATAGGCCATCGAGGACTTCAATGTTTCAGATACATTCGCTGCCCCTAGCAGGCTATTCAGTTTTTCATCGATAACAGGTAATTTTTCTGCGATGAATCGTTGCAATTCCTTATGCATTCGAATCAGACCCTTTTGCCGGATCAAACTCTGTTTTGTTGCCATCTTTGTCGATTATAGAAATAAGCTGTTTTTCAGCATCCTGTAATTTCCCGTGGCAATAAGCAGACAGTTCCATCCCTTTTTTGTAAAGTGTAATTGCGTCTTCCAGTGGTACATCCCCTGTTTCAAGTTTCTGGACGACTTCCTCTAAATTAAGCATCGCTTCTTCAAAGCGAATCGGCTCTTTTTCCAATTAAACTTCCTCCCCTTCGTTCATTGTAATCGATTGAACCGCCGCTTCCACAGTCCCATCTTGTAAACGGATTTGGATGTTGCCACCGACTTCTAGCGCTCTGACTGATTTGGCGACTTCATTGTCCTGGTAAACAATCGAATATCCGCGTTCCATTACAGTAAGCGGGTTAAGTGCCTTCAGCATACGTACTGATGAATGGAAACGATCACTTCGGATGCGGACATCTTGATGCACTCCCCTTGTAAGGCGTTCCGTAAGGACAGCTATACTTCGATGTCCTTCTTTGATTCGCTGTTCAGGCGAGAAAGAAGACAGCATGCTACTTAATCTTTGATGCTGGGATTTGCGATAGCCCGTTATATCTTGCCCGCTTCGCGATAGTCTTCCTTCAAGACCGATCAATCTCTCGGTGAATGGGCGATAAAGCCGTTCCGGAAATTGAAGGGGATAGGATGTTTCTAATGTTGTCAGACGTTTGCGTTCATTTTTCAGTTGATTGGAGAGCGCATTATAAATCGCGCGTTTCCTATCCAATAGCTTTTCAAACAACTCATCACGTGCTGGAACTGCCATTTCAGCCGCCGCTGTAGGAGTAGGTGCTCTTTTGTCCGATACAAAATCGGCAATTGTTGTGTCGGTTTCATGCCCTACTGCACTAATAATCGGAACTCGGCATGAAAAAATCGCACGTGCGACCGACTCTTCATTGAATGCCCATAGGTCTTCAATGGAACCGCCACCACGTCCAACAATTAGAACATCAATGGATCCATATGTATCTGCCTGTTCGATTGATTTGATGATGGAAGGAGCAGCATTCGGTCCCTGTACAATTGCCGGAAATAAAATGATTTCCGCAAGCGGGTATCGCCTTTCAATGGTTGAACAGATATCTTGGATTGCAGCACCTGATTGCGCCGTAACTACACCGATTTTAGTTGGAAACGATGGAACAGGTCTTTTCCAACGTGCATCGAAGAGACCTTCTTTACCAAGGCTTTCCTTCAATTGTTCAAATGCTAAATAAAGCGCACCGATACCATCCGGCTGCATTGTTTGGACATATAACTGATAGTTTCCGCTAGTTTCGAAAACTGTTACATCACCCGTAATAAGCACGTTCATACCGTTTTCAGGTCTGAATTTGAGCGCAGATGCGTTTGAACGGAACATTGCTGATTGAATTCTGCTTTTTTCATCCTTCAAGGTAAAATAAATATGTCCGCTAGGGTGGCTTTTTACATTCGACAGTTCGCCTTTAACGTAGACGTTCCGCAAATGTGGGTCTGCGTCAAACTTGCGTTTAATATATTTCGTTAATGCTTGTACAGACAAGTGTGGGTTTCCGGTCAACATTCCCGCCTCCCGATTCTTGACGTATAGAAACGCTGTCTTTTCGATAAAAAACAGCGTCCGTCCATTTTTTTATAGTTGTTGCGAACATCTTCCTTCTACGCAAGCTTTTTCTGCGCTATGAAGTGTATTTTTCAGTAACATCGTAATCGTCATCGGACCTACCCCGCCTGGAACCGGAGTAATGGCTGAAGCTTTTGTTTTCGCTGATTCAAAATCGACGTCTCCACATAATTTACCGTTCTCATCGCGGTTCATACCGACATCAATCACGACTGCGCCTTCTTTAATATGCGCATCTGTAATGAATTTCGTCTTGCCGATTGCAACAATTAAAATATCAGCTTGTTTCGTAAACGATGCTAAATCATTCGTTTTAGAGTGACAGTATGTGACTGTAGCATCACGCTGTAAAAGTAATTGGCCCATCGGTTTTCCGACAATATTGCTGCGCCCGACAATAACTGCATGTTTACCGCTAATTTCAGTACCTGTCCGTTCAAGAAGTTTAATAATTCCGTATGGCGTACATGACAGGAATGATTTTTGACCGATAATCATCTTTCCAACGTTTTCCGGATGGAACCCGTCAACGTCTTTTGTCGGATCAATTGCACGGATGACGAGGTTCTCATCGATATGCTTCGGTAAAGGAAGTTGAACAAGAATGCCATGAATTGAATCATCATTGTTCAATCTTGTGACGTGGTTGAGTAACTCCTCTTCAGATACAGTAACAGGAAGCTCAATCAGTTCTGATTTCATGCCTGCTTCAAAACTCGATTTTTGCTTGTTCTTTACATATGTACGAGAAGCCTGGTTCTCACCAACAAGAACGACCGCAAGACCCGGTTGACATCCCTGCTCTTTCAGTACAGTTACTCTTTCCTTTATTTCTTCCCTGATTTCTTTTCCGATTGCTATTCCATCGATTAGTTTTCCACTCATCTGAATTCCCCCAAATAGCTTCACTTATTTTTCTTCGAATTTTGATAGAACACCATTCACAAAACGGCCTGACTTTTCATCGCCGAATGTTTTGCACAACTCGATTGCTTCATTTAAGACCACTCTGTGCGGTACTTCTTCGTTAAATAATAGTTCATAGACAGCAATTCGCAAGACGGTCCGTTCAATTTTTGGAAGACGGTCTAATGACCAATTTTCCAATTTTCCCGCGAGGACCTCATCTATTGCTTCTTTATTTTGCACTGTTCCCCGCACGAGCTGTTCATAGAATCGGTTTGCAGGCTCATCTATAATGTAATTAATAGCCTCATCTATACTCAGTTCCGTATTATCAAGCTGAAAAAGGGTTTGTACTGCTTTCTCACGTGCTTCTCGTCGTTTCATCTTCTTATTCTCCTCCACTACCGTATCTCTAGGGCATTATCATAGCATAAACAGGGCCACCATATACAGTATGACAAGTTGAAAAGCATCATCCGGCTGGACGATGCTTTTCAGATCATACCGTTTCCGTACCAGCCTCGAACTGGATGCCTGTAATATGGACGTTGACTTCTTTCGTTTCAAGGGAAGTCATGTGGAAAATTGCATGACGAATTTGTTTTTGAATTTCTACGGCAATGGCGGGTAATGAGTAGCCATATTCAACAACGCAATATACGTCAATTGTCAAGCCCTCTTCAGACCATTCCGTTTTGACGCCTTTGCCATGATTCACTTTACCAAACTTTTCCGCGACTCCTGTGGCAAAGTTTCCTCTTGTATTTGCGACGCCTTTTACTTCTGTTGTCGCAATCCCGATAATCACCTCAAGTACTTCGGGAGCAAGCTGGACACGTCCAAGCTCACCATTCCCCGACGGAGCCATTCCGACGAATGCTGGAATTGTTTTGTCAGCCATTTCCGAATCTCCTCCCCTTTAGTTCATAATCGTATATTTCTCAAGAAATTTCGTATCAAAGTCTCCTGATTGGAAAACCTTATTGTCCATAAGTCTCAAATGGAACGGAATGGTTGTATCAACGCCCTCAACGATAAATTCATCAAGTGCTCGTTTCATCCTAGCTACGGCTTCTTCCCTTGTATCCGCGTGTACGATTAACTTCGCAACCATCGAGTCGTAAAATGGAGGAATGGAATAACCAGTGTACATCGCTGAGTCGACCCTAACCCCAAAACCGCCGGGTGGAACGTACATTGTTACTTTTCCCGGAGAAGGCATAAAGTTTTTCGATGGATTTTCTGCATTGATACGGCATTCGATTGACCAGCCATTGATTTTGATATCTTCTTGAGTAAGTGTCAATTTTTCACCCGATGCAATTTTTAATTGCTGTTTGACTAAATCGATGCCCGTGACCATTTCAGTGATTGTATGCTCAACCTGGATGCGGGTGTTCATTTCCATAAAGTAAAATTGTTGGTTAATATGATCAAAAATAAATTCAACCGTGCCGGCCCCGCGGTAATTTACTGCTTGAGCCGCTTTTACTGCTGCTTCTCCCATCGCATTACGCAATTCAGGCGTCAATGCTGGAGACGGCGCCTCTTCCAAAAGCTTCTGCATCCTGCGTTGAATAGAACAATCACGTTCGCCAAGATGAATTGTATTGCCGTATTTATCGGCAAGTACTTGGACTTCGACGTGGCGGAATACTTCCACGAACTTTTCCAGGTAAACGCCCGGATTGCCAAAAGCGGCTGCCGCTTCTTTTTGTGTAATATTAATACCTTTTGTCAGCTCGGCAGAATCCCTTGCAACACGAATACCTTTTCCTCCGCCGCCAGCTGTTGCTTTAATGATAACAGGAAACCCGATTTTTTCAGCAATAATGAGCGCTTCATGTTCGTCAGCAACGATTCCGGTAGAACCAGGAACGATTGGCACCCCTGCTTCCCGCATCGTTTCACGAGCAACATCCTTCGTACCCATTCGTGAGATCGCATCAGCAGTGGGACCTATAAATTCAATATTAACTTCTTCACAGAGTTCAGCGAAACTCGCATTTTCTGCAAGAAAACCATACCCTGGATGAATTCCATCACAGCCTGTTAGTTTGGCAACACTGATTATATTTGAAAAGTTAAGGTAACTGTCTTTTGATAACCGAGGTCCGATACAATAAGCTTCATCCGCCAACTCGACATGAAGAGCATCCTGGTCGGCTTCTGAATAAACCGCGACCGTTTTCATGCCAAGTTCTTTACAAGCTCTGATGATACGTACTGCAATTTCACCACGGTTAGCTATTAAAACTTTTTTCATTTTTCATTCCTCCTCAATTAGCTCTTACAAGGAAGAGAGGTTGTCCGTATTCAACGAGCTGACCGTCTTTTACGAGAATCTCAACGATTTCCCCTGAAACTTCCGCTTCAATTTCATTGAATAATTTCATCGCTTCTACGATGCATACGATGGCTTCTGCTTTCACGCTGTCACCTTTTTGTACATATGCTGGCACATCGGGTGAAGATGCAGAGTAGAACGTACCAACCATCGGTGATATGATTTTAATCAGATTTGGATCTTCTATTTGCACTGCAGCAAGGTCAGCTGGTTTTTCCTGTTGAAGAGCAATTACTTCTTCAATTTTCGGAACTGGCACAGCAGGAATTTCCTGCTGAATAGATGGTGCTGTTTCTACGATTGTTGAAGATTTCTGTCCATTCCCTTTTTTCAATTCGAGTTTTGCACCGTCTACTTCATAAGAAAACTTTTCAATTGAAGATTGATCAATTAGTTTAATGATTTCACGTATTTCTTGAATTTTTAGCATGATCGATTCTCCTGACTCCATTAT
>DYWT01000237.1 GCA_020742515.1 Sporosarcina psychrophila | reverse complement strand
AAATCTGCTGAAAAAACATGTGCTTTTTATGGCGGATTTGGATATCCAAAGGAATTCTAAAGTGACTTATTAATATAAAGATCTATTTACATATTAATATGTTGAGGATTATGAACGACTGATTGGAGTGTTTATGTTGAATCAAAAAAAAGTGAACTTGGATAATTCCATATTACTATATGAACAAGTGAAAATGGAAATAATCGAACTAATTAATAGTAAGAATCTAAGACATGGAGAAAAAATTCCCACTGAGTCAGAGTTAGGTGAACTTTTCAATGTGAGTCGAATAACTATTCGCAGAGCCATAAAAGAATTAGTTGAAGAGGGTATTATCGAAGTAATAAGAGGAAAAGGAACTTTTGTTAAAGCAGAGAAAAAACACATACACTTGTTAAATTTAAAAGGTTATACGGAAGGATTAAATACTGAAGAAAATAATATAGAAAAAGAAATTTTATTTAATGAGAAAATAAAAGATGAATCAGAAATATCGAAAGTTTTTTCATATAAATATAATGAGTTTGTAAAGTTAGTGCGAGTTGTAAAAGATTCAGAAGGACCATTCAGCATAGATTATGCATACTTACCATTAAGTTTATATCCTGATATTGATGAATTATTTACAAACAATGTATCGACATTTGAAATTATGAAAACAAAATATAATGTTGAATTTACAAAAGTTGAAAAAGAGTTTGAATATATCCAACCCTCACAAGAAATTTGTAGAAATTTAGGAATTAGCCGGATGTCACCTGTAATTCTAGTTAAAAAAGTAATATATGGATCCGATCATTTACCACTACACTATTCAAAGTATTATTTAATTGGAGATAGAGTTAAGTTTTATATAGAAGCTGATTACTCAGAGTAAGATAATTGCTGAAGTATAAAATTCCCGGTAATAATAGTTTGTCACTTATTTAAAATTATATCTTAATAACGATTAATTGTGTATTTCAATCTTGTTTATTAGCGGATAATGATTGGAAAGGAAAGTGCAAAATGATAAAAGGAATTATTTTTGATTTTGATGGTTTAATATTAGATACAGAAACGCGTCAATACCTTGTTTTGCAAGATATATTCGCTGAACATGGAAGTGAACTACCGATTGTACGTTGGCAGAAAGAAATAGGAACTAAGACTGGTTTTTCAGTTTTTCACTACTTGGAAGAAAAGCTTGAACGGAAAATAGAACATCAATTATTGGAAGAGCAGTTTAAAAAAAGATTCCATGCAAGCCTCGCTATGGAAAAGATAAGACCAGGGGTTGAAAATTATTTGGAAGCAGCAAAAGGGTTGGGTTTAAAGATTGGATTAGCATCCAGTTCGAATTTTCAATGGGTATCTTCTCATTTAAAAAATCTTGGTATTTTTGAGTACTTTGAATGTATTAGAACATCGGATGATGTCGAAAAGGTTAAACCTGACCCATCGTTATACCTGAAAGCTGCTAAATGTTTAGGGTTGACTGCTGATGAAGTTTTGATATTTGAAGATTCAGCTAACGGAGCATTAGCCGCCAAAAAAGCGGGAATGAGCTGTGTAATTGTTCCAAATGAAGTGACAGATACGATGGATTTCTGCAAAGTTGAACATAGATTGAGCTCAATGACTGATATGACGCTCGAAGATGTAATAAGCCTTGTAAATAAAAATAGAATTTTAATGTGAATACACAATTAATAGCTACTACCACTGATAAAGTGCGTTTATTTCAGGTCATAACTCGACTATGGATTTTACTTTAATAAGCTCCGAACATCTATAGCCACCCCTGTCAATTCTTCTGTTGTTTCAGGCGGGGCTTAAAGGCAACGCCGTTCTACAGTTCCGATACTCCAAAATGAATGTACGAAATCAAACAACCTATCGAATTTTAAAAGATCTTACTTAGCATCAAGAAAATGAATTATGAATTAAGTAAAGTCTCTAAGGAAGAAGAAAACCATAGAATAGACCATTACTTAGATAAACAAATGGTTGGAAACCTTGAGTTTTTAAGTTTGAGAATCCAATACTAGAAACTTTGTGGGATTATGGTCCACAAACATAAAAATGTTGTAGGAAGAGGGGTTTAAGTATGGAAAGTAAAACTTGGATTCTTAACCTTGTTGAATTAACACATATTCTATTTCAGTAGAATCTATTCTTCAATGACTGAAAAATAAGTTATATGTAGTTGTTGTAAAATAGGATGAAGGGAAGGAGTAATATGTCAAATAAAGAAATAGGAGTTATTGGTTTAGGGGTTATGGGAAAAAATTTAGCACTTAACATTGAGAGTAGAGGATATTCTGTATCGGTATATGATTATTGGGCATACCGAACGGATGAATTCATTGGTGAAGAGGCAAGTGATAAAGATATTTTAGGAACCAAAAGTATTGAGAGGTTTGTTGAGTCATTGGAAGTTCCACGTAAAATCTTAATGATGGTAAAGTCAGGAAAGACCACGGATGATGTCATCAATTCTCTTATTCCTCACCTTTGCAAGGGGGATATTATTATTGATGGGGGGAATACTTTTTTTAAAGATACAAACAGACGTGTAGACTACTTGAATAGTTTGGGCCTTCATTTTATTGGAGCAGGTATTTCTGGCGGAGAAGAGGGTGCACGGTTTGGTCCATCCATAATGGCGGGTGGATTAAAAGAAGCTTATAACCAAGTCCAACCGATATTTGAAGCGATTTCGTCCAAAGTAGATGGAGTTGCTTGTAGTGCTTATATGGGTGCAGATGGCTCAGGCCATTATGTCAAGATGGTTCATAATGGAATAGAATATGGAGACATGCAACTAATCTCTGAAGCCTATTTTATATTGAAAAATGCACTAGGCCTTGAAGCCACAGAATTACATGAAATATTTTCCGAATGGAATAAAGGCGAACTTAATAGTTATCTTATAGAGATTACCGCGGACATTTTCACGAAAATAGACGAAGTAACTGGGAAACCACTCATTGATCAGATTCTAGACCAAGCTGGTCAAAAGGGTACAGGAAAATGGACAAGTCAAAATGCATTGGACTTAGGAGTATCCTTGCCTATTGTCACTGAATCTGTATTTGCACGATTCATATCTTCCTTAAAAAATGAGCGGGTTATAGCAAGTGATATTCTTAATGGGCCTAAACAAGACTTGTATAGGGGTAGTAAAAAAGAGTTAATTGAAGCAATTAGAAAGGCCTTATATATGGGCAAAATTTGCTCTTATGCTCAAGGTTTCGCCCAACTGCGTGCAGCTTCAGTAGAATATAAATGGGATATTCCATACGGAGATATAGCAATGATTTTCCGTGGGGGGTGTATCATTCGTGCACAGTTTTTACAGAAGATTAAAGAGGCGTTTGATCGCAATATAGAATTGCAAAATCTATTGTTGGATTCCTATTTTCAATCAATTGTGGGGGAGTATCACAATTCTCTCCGTGAGGTGTTATCTGTATCCATTACTCTAGGCATTCCAGTCCCTGCATTTTCAAGTGCTTTGGCGTACTATGATAGCTATCGTTCCGAAACATTGCCGGCTAATCTGATACAGGCTCAACGGGATTATTTTGGTGCTCATACATATGAGCGTATCGATAAAGAAGGTACTTACCATACTGTT
This sequence comes from Sporosarcina psychrophila, assembly GCA_020742515.1. GTDB lineage: Bacteria > Bacillota > Bacilli > Bacillales_A > Planococcaceae > Sporosarcina > Sporosarcina psychrophila_B. The sequence continues at coordinate 32,762 of DYWT01000237.1, read as the reverse complement.
TGGAAAAACAAGTTATAGAGAAAATGATAACGTTGTTTGCTTCTTCGCCGTTAAAAACGACTTTCTCTTGCCCATACTAGATTCCGAACTTATGAAACGGGTGGGTGAGAGAAACGTTAATGGAAAGCATCTTTCATATCGAGAAATTATAGATTATTGAAAGCTGTTAAAAAGTTGCCTGGTACTAATAAGATTCAGAACTTTATCAGAACCAGGCACCTTACACTTAGGTATTTTCTTTAATAACTAATACCTCAATAAATTGGTTCATCATCGAGAATCATAGTGCCTATACAATGAATAATTTGAATAATTTGATATCCATATAGGTTTAATGTACACTATATTTGCTATGTTAAAACTTGATTATATGTTGGTGGTGATAGTTTTCTAGTTGACGATCTTTTTGTTCGTTGTTGAGCTGTAGGTATTCGTTCTAATTTTTGCGTTTAATTTTGTACCGATTGTAATAGCTTTAATAAAATACTAATTGGAGTGATTTATTAATGACAGTGTCAATTCGGGAACTATTTGCTGCAAAAGGGTTGGAAATACCAGAAGGTGACTACAAAGTGGTGGAGTCACGGTGGGAAGCAATTGAAAAACTGAAAGAACAACTAACAGATCTGCCGCTAGAAAGCTATGACATTTCATTACGCAATATTGCGGGAGGTGACCAAGTTGAGTAAAGATCTCATCTCTCTTTCAATAGAAGAATTGGCACCACTTATTGAGAAAAAAGAAGTTTCTCCGGTCGAACTGACAGACGCAGTATTGAATCAGGCCGATGCGCTAAATGACAAGAACAATGCATATATCACCATTACACACGAAAGTGCGAAAGAGTCTGCTAAAAAAGCAGAGAGCGAGATTGCTAACGGAAATTACCGCGGCAAGCTTCACGGGATTCCGATGGGTATTAAAGATAATATTTACTTCAAAGATGAAGTGACGACGATGGCATCGAAAATCCACAGTGATTTCGTTTCAGATTACGATGCGACTGTTATCGAAAACCTTAGAGAATCCGGTGTCATTTTTACCGGTAAGCTTAATATGCACGAATATGCTTGGGGCATCACCAATAATAACCCACACTTCGGTCCGGCGCGTAATCCATGGGATTTGGATAAGATTCCAGGGGGATCGAGCGGAGGCTCGGGAGTGGCAATCGCTTCCAATATGAGTATTGGGACGTTAGGGACAGATACTGCCGGTTCAATTCGAATTCCATCATCGGCTTGTGGTATTGTCGGACTGAAGCCGACTCATGGATTGGTGAGTAAATATGGATGTTGGCCGCTTGCCTGGTCTTTGGATCATATTGGTCCGATGACGAAGACAGTGACAGATGCGGCGGCAATGCTCGAAGTGCTCGCGGGGTATGATAGCAAAGATCCGACTTCCGTAAATGTCCCGACGATGAAATACACAGAAAAGTTAACGGGGGATGTCAAGGATTTGGTTATCGGTGTCAATGAAGATTATTTCTTCAAGGATGTCGATTCGAATGTGGAGAAATTGGTGCGTGAAGGCATCCAGGCATTGGTCGACCAAGGGGCCAAAGTGGAGGTCGTATCCATCCCTTCATTGAAATATGCTGAGTATGCGGAATTGATCACTTCGTTATCTGAAGCAAGTACGATCCATCATAAGAACTTGCAAAAACGCCCGAATGACTTTGGAGAGGATATCAGGTATCTATTTGAACTTGGTGAAATCCCTTCGGCAGTTGACTATTTACAAGCCCAACAAATCAGAAGGATGATTAAACTCGACTTCCAAAAAGCGTTTGAAAAAGTGGATGTGCTTATCTCACCGACATTGCCATTGATCGTACCGAATATTGGCGATGACACAGTTGCGATTAACGGTAAAAATGTTGATCTGATTGAAAATATTATTAGATTCACAGGTCCCGGCAACTTGACAGGACTTCCAGCACTAACGATTCCATGTGGATTGGTCGGAGGAATGCCAGCGGGGATGCAAATTATGGGACCAGCATTCAGGGAGGATCTCGTCTTGAATGTTGCCTATGCATTTGAGAAGACGAATCCATTAAAAGGTGCCCGTCCTCAATCGCTTGTAGCGGCAACTAGTAAGTAATTTATGAAGATAAGACATGTGCGCATGTCTTATCTTTTTTTGTGTGCATATCCCTGTGAATGTTTTTAACATTCATTTCATTTTCGATGTTAGTAAATCTTCATGTATCGCAACGAGTTTTGTTTCGAGCTGATGCAAAAGATAGATTGATATAAGTATCGGAAAACCGCGTTCCTGTATGAGACTCATCCATTGTTCCGTCCTGTTTCTGCCTCTCTTTACATATGAAAAATCGGTCCCCTGTTCGAAAACTGGTGAACCGCAAATGTTTTCTTCATTTAGTAAACTGATGTATGGTGAAGCTAAGGGTAAAATGAATAAGGGAGATGTGGAAGCGATTAGAAAAGTGAATAATCGTTTCATAAGAAATTATACGAAGTTTGATCTTCAATAAACGTGCAAGCTTGTTCAATAAGCAATTGCTTCCATATCGCACAAACGATCCATATTTCGGCAGAATGTTTTAGCTATATTTAAATCGGGGGTGATGGGTTGTTAAGGAAATGGTTGTTATTTATAGGGGTAGCCCTTTCTTTGCTAGCGTGTTCGGCGTGTTCGAATGGAATAGGGTCTTCTTCAAATCAAAACAAAGATGAACCTGAGTTGTACTCATTTTCCATTGCAACTAGCGCATCTCCTAACCAAGAGAATATCATTGAATTAAAAGAAATGGGTAGGAATTTTGAAGATAAAAAGGATAATAAAATAACCCAAACCTTTTATTCGTTTCGCATATATTACGGAGAATATGGAAGTATTCTGGAGGAATATAAAGAGTATGATCAGTTCGTTTTATCGACCGTAGATTATTTTGATATTCAGTGGATTAATGATAGTTTAGTCTCCATTAATGTAATTAGAAAAAAAGATGATGGTAGTACATTTAATGCAGAAACTATTGAGTTGGACATATCAGAAAGACCATAAAAAAGTATTGATCGTATTCCTAATAACTAATTCGGCTTCCGTGCGTAATAGCTGGATAAACATGTGCCACAATAGGGCCGGATTTTGGCATGAACTGCGTTAAAATTAGATCCTGAAAGGAGATTACAGCATGGAGTTATTTCAGGAAATTGTAGGTATTGTACTACCCATTGCAATAGTTGGAGGCATTGCGATCTTTGTTGTTAAAAGGCTTGAATATAAACATAAGCAAGGTAAATTAGGTAAGAAAAAGTCAAAAGACGCTCAAAACTTATTAGACAGTTTAATTCCACTAGGAATGCTTTTTGGTTGTGCAACTGGTATCATTCTTAGTCTGTTTTTCTCGTTTTCATTATTATCTATACTAACTTTTGGATCTGGGATAGGCTTACTACTTGGATATTTTGCTTATGAAATGTATAGCAAGAAAGAGGAAAGTTAATCATAAAAACCTATCTTCCGTAAACGGACCATTAAAGAAGTAATAAATAAATGAATCAGTCAACAGTCCTGCTGACGAAAGCCTACCTGATGGGGTGGTATAAATCATATTGCTTGGGCTGAACAGATGTGGTGAGTTATCTATTTGAATAAAAGGAGGAAGAATTATGTCCAAAAACGTAGGACCAAGAAAAATAATTTTAGATTTAGCAGTAACTTTGGATGGTTTTATTGAGGGGGAAAACGGGGAAGTTGATTGGTGCATTATGGACTCTGAGATGGGTTTTATTAATTACTTAAATCAAATCGATACTATTTTATATGGTAGAAAAAGTTACGATGAATGGGGACAATATACCCCGAAAACTGGAGAACCTGATAGCGACAAGGAAATGTGGGATCTGGTTCATAGCAAAGAAAAATATGTGTTTTCCAAAACGCAAAAAGGGACAGATAATAAAGCAGTATTTATAAATGACAATATTCTTGAAGAAGTAAATAAATTAAAAAATAAGCCTGGTAAAGACATTTGGCTATATGGTGGAGCAAGTCTTATAACGACTTTTATTAATTTAGGGCTTGTTGATGAATTTAGATTATCTGTTCACCCTGTTATTTTGGGTAAAGGTAAACCGATGTTTATTGATATAAACCAAAGATTTAATTTGAAAATGGTTAATACAAGAACGTTCTCCTCTGGCGTTGTGCAACTAATTTATCATTTGAATAGGAATTAATAATATTGTACATATCCAAGATAAAATACATTAAATCATTAGGAAATACTCTATAGTATTTTTCACTTCTTCCATAATAGGGCGCTTTTCAAGGTGTGGAACGTTCCTGGCTCAAATGAAATGTGGTTACAAAATTCCGGTAAAGGTCAGGCAGTTTTTGGTATTCTAAAACCACGCTGCTTAGTAAGGAAAAGCGTGTTATAAGTTCGACTGATAGGTGCGAGAATTTACCGAAACAGTCCGGCTGACGAAAGCCTATCCGATGGAGTGGTGTGAAAAATATGACCTCCGTATCTTCGATTTCGACCGAAAAAAGCGATTTGAAAAAATTCCAAATCGACTTTTTTACTATTATTGCTTTTTAGGTTTCTTATTTAAAATAGAGCGTAGTTCATTGATATCATCATCAGATAGGGTATCTTCCTGAATGAATTGGACAAGCATGGATTTCAGGGCACCTCCATAAATACGCTTAATAAATGATTCGGTTTCTGCATGCTGGTACTTTTCCTGTGTATAGAGCGGGAAAAAGGTATAAACTCTTAGGTTTTTATTGACACCCACTACATCTTTTTGAACCAATCGATCGAGAAGAGTGCGTATAGTTTTCGGCTTCCAATCTGTACTCTCCTGTAATGTAATTATGATGTCATTCGCTGTTTGAGGGGCTTTATCCCAAAGTACGTTCATGATTTCCCATTCTGATTCTGATATACTAGGGATGTTTTTCTCCATATTTCTCCCCTCCATTTTCTTTATAGATTCCTAAATCTTTTAAAATTGATAGAGTGATTTCTCCCGCCTTGCTTCCCGATGAATCATCTCTATTTTGTATATTGGTAGCAAAGAAATAAGTATTGTTCTTCGTCTCTACATAACCGATAAACCAACCATTGATGTTTTTTCCATTCACAGCTCCTGTACCTGTTTTTCCCGATAGGCGAGCATCTTCATTCTTTTCTAAGAGAAGTGCTTCCTTCACAACTTGGATATGCCTTTCCTTATACCCGAATTGATTGTTATAAAAGGCTTGAAGCAGTTGGACTTGCTCGACTGGAGAAATTTTTAATGAAGATTCGTTCCAGAACTCACCAGATCCCCCAGATACATCGGAATTTCCGTAGTTTATCTCTTGTAGATTGGATTGTATTGTTTCAATTCCTGTTCTACGATCTAAATCTTGGAAATACCAGTTTACGGATTTTTGTAAAGCAGAAGAGACATCCTGATCCATATTCCAAGCATCGTAAGGTTGCTTTGTCCCATCCCATGAAAGGGTGGTTTCTTCGGGTGATATCACATTTGATTCTAATGCAAATAAGGCACTATAGATTTTGTATGTGGAATCAGGTGATACCCGCAACGTACTTTTCTCTTCATTATAAATTCGATATTGCTGTGCGTTTTGATCATATAAAACAAAGCTTCCCTCGTACCCCTTAAAGAATTGATGTAAATCCTCATAAACTGCTTCGTCATCATTAAAATAGTATCGGTCGTTTTCAGTCGTAAATGCAGAAACGAAAGGTAATTGGATTGTCAAAATGATACTGGCCAATACATAAATAAAGACGCTTTTTCTTATTGGTTTTTTTGCGGAATGCTTATAGGTAGAAATTTGTTCAATTCGTTTTTTGAGTTGAAGTTTCGAACCGTTTAATTGTGTTCCTATCTGGAGCATACTTGACCGTTTTGAAAGATCCAAAAAATTTATGATTGTATTTCCGTATTCACTAAATGAAATATCATCTAGTAACCGTAAAACAGATGTATCACATGCGATTTCCCGATCCAACCTCATTTCTCTAAAAGCAAGCCAGACAAGAGGATTAAACCAATATATGATTTGAAAGAACAACAGCACGTAATTTGTCAGCAAATCCTTATTTTTATAGTGATTCAGTTCATGAAGAAAGATATACTCGTAACTTTTCAAACTAATCCAGTTTTCATGCTGAGAAGGTAAGACGATATAGGTTTGAAAAAGTCCAAATATCATTGGGGATTGGACTCTTTTCGAAATAACAATCTTTATTGGTTTTTTAATCTGCAGTCTTCTCTTGCATTCTTCGAAAAGAACGAGAACTTCTTGATTGGAAAACGCAGAAGAATAATTCTTTATCCTTCTAAGTGTGAGCCATCCACGAATCATAGTAAAGGTAAATAAAAGCATCCCTAACATCCACAAACCCATCACTCCCATATTAAGTAAGGACAGGTCCGGCCGATTAACCGATTTAGAAAAATCTTGTATCAGGTGTAGGCCTTGCATCATATCAGTTCCAGTTAATTCTGCATTAGAGCTGGGTGCATTAGTCTGATATGTATCCCCATCGCTAAAGAGAGAACTAAAATCATATAAATCAGTAGGTATGAATGGAAGGGACAAAGCCATAAAAAGAAACATCCACAAATGATAGGTCCATTTTGCTGTTAGTTGTTTTCTAAACCATTTTCGTATAAGTAGAATAACGGTAACGGAAAATGAAGACACCAATAGACCTATTATAAAATGAGTTAAAAACATGTCCTTCAACACCAACTCTCTTGATTTTTAAATTTTAAAACTCAGGTATATAGCATATTTATAGTAGCTTGATGGTTGGGAAATAAAGAGTTGACTTTATTTGATTACGTATGTAATACTATACTACAGATGTAATCGGACTACAAATGTAATCTGTAAAAACTCCTTGAATAAGGTTGTTTTTTCAATTCGTACATAGGAGTCTAATCAAACAATTAGGAGGTTTTACATCATGAACAAAAGATTTTATCAAATGGTAGCACCAATAGGCTTGGTGCTTATGGTTGCAGGCTGCTCAGATGAGAAAAAACAGGTTGTACAACATTCAGAAACTGAACAGACGGCGCAAACCAACCAAACGTCAGAAAATAGTACGGCAAAAGAAACCACATTGAAGAAATTTGAACAACTTGAGAAGGAATATGACACGAGGCTTGGAGTCTATGCCATTGACACAGGAACAAAAGAAACCGCGGAATTTCGTGAGGACGAACGATTTGCGTACACATCTACTTCCAAGGCCTTAGCCACAGCTATTTTATTAAAGCAAAATCCGATAGCAGTGCTTGAGGAAATAAGGACATTCACCGATGAAGATATTGTTACCTATTCTCCGATTACAGAAGACTTTGTGAACAAAGGGATGAGTCTAGGAAAGATAGCTGAAGCAGCAATGCAGTACAGTGATAATACAGCAGGAAATCTTCTGTTCGAAGAATTAGGTGGACCAGATGGATTTGAAAAGGCGTTACGAGAAAGTGGCGATACGATCACAATGGCTGACCGTATTGAACCAGATTTGAACGAAGCGATTCCTGGGGATTCACGGGATACAAGTACCCCTAAAGCACTGGCAACATCCCTTGAGTTGTTTGGGATCAGTGAGTACCTTCCCGCCGATAAGCAAGAAATTTTTACAAATTGGCTAAAAGGGAGTACTACGGGTGATTCCCTCATTCGAGCTGGTGTACCAGAAGGTTGGGAGGTTGGAGATAAGAGTGGAGCCGGTGGCTATGGAACTCGAAATGATATAGCGATTGTGTGGCCCCCAAATCGAGAACCAATTATTATTGCGATCATGTCAAGTCGCAATGAAGAGGATGCCAGCTTCAATGATGAACTCATCGCCAAGGCTACAAAAGTGATTGTGCAGGCGTTTTCTAACAACAAATAGATGAACATTTTAGAGAAAGAGTACGACTCTTCGGGTGAAGGTCGTATTTTACTACAAGAAAGTTGGAGGAATAATATATTTAAACGAAAGGAGGCTTATCTTGAATAACTGTTAAGCTCTTCCACAATCCAACCCGATTGTTAAAGATCATAAGCCTAATTCCTCGCTCAAGATACGGAGGGGTTAGGCTTTTTTGTTCTTCAAAATACTTAACGTTGTCAGTAGAAGTATTTGTATAGTGTTGTTATCTCATAGATACGGAGTTTTAATTTACATTCAAAAAATAGCTAACCATCCCGAGAGATAGTTGGTTGTTTCTGGTTATTTTCTTTTGTAGTCTACTAACGGAATGTTAGGCGACTTCACAACTCGATAGTTGTCGGAATTACCTTAGAACCCAGCGCTCGATAGGAAACGCTATGTTAAACCGGTATGTCATTCTTATATTGCACCAATCCGGTTTCGTTCGCATAGAGCGCAGCCTGCGTACGATCGCCAAGGTCCAATTTCGATAAGACCTGGCTGACATGCTTTTTTACTGTATTTTCTGTGATGAATAGATTCTCAGCTATTTGTTTATTCGAAAATCCAATTCCGAGTTTTTGCAACACCTCTCTTTCCTTAGAGGTAAGTTGCTCTACACGGCTGCCATCCATTCGTGGATTATTCCGTGAATGCATTAGCAGGTCGATTATGTCCGGGTCATAATACTTCCTTCCTCTATGAATCATTTGAAAAGCATAAATGAGTTCTTCGGCATGTGATTCAAGTGATATATAGCCATCCACATCCATTGCCTTCGCACGTTGGAAAGACAGCGGATCTTTTGAATAGGTAAGGATGGCGAATTTACAGATGCCACCTATTTGTCTCGCTTCAGTAATCAAATCTAATCCACATTCTTTTCCCAAATGAAAATCAACAATAGCCAAATCCGGTTTTTCTCTTTGAATCAGAAGAAGCGCTTCTTGTTTGTTGCTAGCCTCTCCCACTATTTCCATTGTATCCTTCAACGATAAAATCGAGATCAACCCTTTACGGATAATTGTTTGATCATTCACCAATACAATTTTCATCAATATATAGCCTCCTCACTCAAAATAAAAGTGCGCTTCTCATTCAAGAAGTCCAAATGAAATGAGGTCGGTTGCACCACTGACTCCATACATCCAAGGTGCCCAGATAGAGGATGTATCTCCTAGTCTCCTGCTCTGAAAAGCTTAAATCCCTATTGCTGTAACTGGTTGACCATTAATTGTTTGTGAGATGACCGCATCTTATAAGAACATATTTTTAAGTATAGTATAGACAAAAGCATGACGATACTGATGAATGTTAATGATTGGAGCACTACCATTCAAAATGAGAACTAGTGCCTAGTGTGAATTTTCTGTTGTTACCATTATACTTGTTATTTTTCGAAAATTATGTCGTTTATCTGGAGTCAGCAAACACTTTCTTTGCAAACTTGTTGTTTATTTCGTCGTTTCATATCTCTTAGCTCCTATAGAACAAACTAATGGGAGAATTTCACTAAATAATAGAAGCGTTAAATTGAATGACACGAAAGTATGCGATGACGATCATTACAAAGTAGTATGTCAAAATGCAAAAAAATCACCCATTTGAGGGGAGATGAAGTGGCTTTGCTTTAGTTATACTGAACACAGTTCCATTGCATAGTGGATAAAACGCAGTCTTAGGAAGGGGATGGACGGTATAAAGAGATACTTAAATCTGGAGATTAATATCTAATCGGAGACTCCTCTGAGAGGAATGGAAACTCTTCCAGAGAAAAGTGGGAATTGGAAGCTGTGAATAGCTGCCAGACTATGAAAATAGCGCATGGAATCAAGTCTGCGTTATCAAAAGTAAAAAAGAACTCATACCTAACATCGAAGAAGAAAACAATTTCTTCCAAGACACAGGAAAGAACAAAGAACAAGCAATCAATAAAGGTGAAAAATAAAAATTATATTGGGGGAAATTAAAAATGAGTATTAAAAAGAAACTAGCAATGGGTATCGCAACTGGAGCATTGGCTGTAAGTATGATTGGCGGGGGAACATATGCTTATTTCAATGATGTTGAAACAAGCGTGAATACATTCGCTGCTGGTACATTGGATTTAGCAGTGAATCCCGAAACTATTATTAGTGTAGACAATTTGAAGCCTGGTGACTGGATGAATCGAACTTTTAAATTGGAGAACAATGGAAGTCTTGATATTTCCAAAGTTCTATTGACAACTGACTATACAGAATCGGTAGCAGGTTTTGGTGATCATATTGTAGTTGAATTCCTTAGAAATGATGATAAGAGCGGTATCACTGGACCAAGCAATTTAATCGTAAGCAAGAAATTAAGCGAATTGAAAAATATGTCAGCGGATGCCGTTAAAAATGAATCACCTAAATGGTTTGGATGGCAGGATGGTGAAAAAAGCGGTCTTAAGGCTGGATCGAAAGATAATATGTACGTAAAGTTTAGATTTAATGATAATGGCCAAGATCAAAATGCTTATCAAGACGCAAATCTAGAATTAAAGTGGACATTTGATGCACAGCAGACAGCTGGAGAATCGAAATAACATATATCCCGGGAGGAGAGCTTTTCTCCTCCCTCATTTTATTTCATCAGACAGTCGATGCCATCCTTATTTATATTTCTCAACATATAACTTGATTTTGTGTTTTGAGGAATATACGTAAGAAAAATCCAGTGATGAAAACTCGAAAGGTGGGATCAGGTTGAAAAGCAAGCGAAGGCGCAAACGTAGGGAAAAGCATAGCGGTCTATTTCTGTCTTTAAAATTGGCGCTTGTATGTTATGTAGCCCTCTTTGGTATCAGTTATATGACATCTAACACGTCTGCATTTCTCAGTAGCCAGTCGGAATTCTCTCAGATGATCATTGCTGAAATTCCGGTTGTTCTTATGAATCAATGCGGTGAGGAAATTGAAAAGGATGCTATAACGGGCGAGGAAGTCAAAATCGAGCGCGAGGACAAAGATGATAAGCCAAAGGAAGAAAACGATAAGGACACGGTATCGGGTGAGGAAATCGAAGACGACTGCCTGGACAAAGATGATAAGTCTAAGGAAAAAGAAGAACAGGATGCTGGATCAAACGATGTCGACTGCAAGGAGGAAGATGATAAGCCTGTGGGAGAAGACGAACAGGATGCTGTATCAAGTGAGAAAATTAAGACCGACTGCAAGAATATAGATGATGAATCTAAGGAGAAAATTGAAAAGGATAAGGCCACAGAAGGTGAAGATGATAAAGCAGATTCGGATGCTAACAAAGAGAACGAACAGCAGAAGCCCGAAGATGACGGTCAAAAACAGCCGGACGATAAGGATGAATCTGTTGATGAATCTAATGAAAAAAAACCGGAAGAAAAGGATTCTATAGAAAGTAAGGCTCCAGAAAATAACTCTGAAACAAAGAATGAAGCTGAAGTGAACGCTGTCGTAAAACCAGAAAATAACACAAAGAAAGTAGAAGGTGATACAAATGAGAGAGAAGAAATTAATGAAAAAGAAAAAACGCATGAAGAGGATAAGTAGCATCGTCTCAAGCATATTGATGGTTCTGCTGATTAGTGTAGCTTCCATAGTGGTCATCACGAAAATCTCTGGCGGCGAGCCACAGCTTTTCGGTTACCAATTAAAAACAGTTCTGTCGGGGTCCATGGAGCCGGGAATCCAAACCGGCTCAATCATCGCCGTAAAACAAGCCGTAGCTAAAACCAGTTTTAAAAAAGGCGACGTCATCACATTCCAAGAAGAAGAGAATATTTTGATCACACATAGGATTACTGAGGTGGTCAAAAGTGGAGACTCCGTACTTTATCGGACAAAAGGTGACAACAACAATGCAGAGGACATGAATCCAGTTATGTCTGACAATGTAGTAGCGGAGTACACTGGTTTTACAGTGCCTTACGTAGGGTACTTCATTAACTTTACCCAGTCGAAGAATGGTGCGTTTTTGCTATTAATACCTGGATTCCTGCTGCTACTCTACTCGGGGTTTACGATTTGGAGAGCACTTGGAGAAATCGAATTGTCTCCGAAAAAAAAGCCGAATATAGTGGGGGAAGATGGCGGAAAAAGTACTTCCTGAATCGATCGCTAAGATATGTAAGGAGGCATTATCATGAGCAAACTGTTTCGACTTTTTCCGGTTCTTCTATTGATTAGTGGAATCTGTTTCTTTCCCATGACGAGCGTATTTGCAGATGGTGAAAATAACACGAACAAGAATGATATAGACATCAGCATTTCACCAAATGATACGTTATTTGAAATCAACAATATGAAGCCTGGTGACTGGGCGCCTCGGACCATTACAGTCCGAAACGTAGGTAGCAAAGATTTTGCCTACCAAATGCAGTTAGAAAACAGTGGAGAAAAAAAGCTGTTCAACGAGCTACTGCTGGAAATAAAAGTCGACGACAAGGAATTGTATCAGGGCAAATTGGCTGCATTTAAATCTCTACCCGCAAGAAAACTTACACGCGGCAGCGGGGAGAATCTGGACATCACTATTCGTTTTCCGGAGCACCTTGGAAATGATTTTCAAGGCCTTGGGGCGGCATTTGTTTTCACTTTTACGGCGGAAGGAAGAGATAACCCGGGGAATGGAGGAGGCGATAACCCAGGGGGCGAAGGAGGCGATAACCCAGGGGGCGAAGGAGGCGATAACCCAGGGGGCGAAGGAAGCGATAACCCAGGGGGCGAAGGAAGCGATAACCCAGGGGGCGAAGGAAGCGATAACCCAGGGGGCGAAGGAAGCGATAACCCAGGGGACGGAGGAAGCGGTAACCCAGGGGGCGAAGGAAGCGATAACCCAGGGGGCGAAGGAAGCGATAACCCAGGGGACGGAGGAAGCGATAACCCGGCGGAGGGAGGAAGTGATAGCCCGGCGGTTCAAGTCACAATACCAGGACAGATTGACAGCGGCGATCCAACATCAGCGGGGTTCAGCTTGCCCGCAACGTCGACAAACATATTTAATCTGATGCTTTTTGGTTCTGTACTTGTGGCAGGCGGAATTGTATTGATGATCATCAGACATTACAGGCGGATGAAAATAGCTCAATAGACACTTAAATGATTAATTGGTTACAGAGAAACTTATGAAAAGCTGCCTGTGCATGGCGTATCGTGCCTTGGTAGCTTTTCTGTTTTTCGTGAAAATGTGATGATTCAACACATTCTTTATTAGCTGGAGGAGATGCAATATGCTGAAAAAAGTGGCTGTGATTTTGCTGGCGGTTGGACTGTTTTTGATAGGCTACGCCAGTGTGCAGCTAAAATCTGCACAGCAGTTGGAAAAAGTCGCACTGGTTCAGGCAAAGGAGGAGCTGGAAAAACAAAAAATAGAGTCATCCCAGCCTGAGTCATCCCATCCGGACCTGTCTTTTCAGAACGGTCAAACAATCGGCATCCTGCAAATCCCCATTATCCAAAAAGAGCTCCCCATTGTGGAAGGGACGGATGACGATGCTTTAAAGCAAGGAGTTGGTCACTTCACAGGCACCGTTTATCCCGGGCAAAAAGATCAAATTTTATTATCGGGACACAGGGACACCGTATTTACCGGATTGGACAAATTGCAAAATGGCGATACAATCATCATGGAAATGCAGCATGGGACCTTTACATATGCCGTTGTGGATACGGAAATTGTAGATGAAAATGATACAACAGTCATCCGTTCTACAGCGCCGGAGGAAATGTTGACTTTATCCACATGCTATCCATTTCGGTATATCGGAAATGCGCCAAAACGGTATATTGTTTATGCGATACCGAAGTGAAAAGTGATCATAGGTACATAAACAAATCTACTAAGTCATCACGGGCAATGGATTGAGAGCGTCCGGTCCGATGCTGAATCGGTTAAATTTACTTCCGACAATTAAGAGTAAGTTTGGATGCCTACTAACATTGCGTCGTGTATTCCGATAAAAAAACGCCTGTGCAAGAGACATATTTCCTCCCGTGCACAGGCGTTGCTAATAACTATCCCTTATAAAATATACATACCAATCACACCGCATAGTATTCCTAGCAATACCACGGATCCTGCTACAAAAAACAAGACTCTTTTAGGGAAGGACTTTGCAACTAACAACAGGGATGGCAGACTGATAGAGGGTAATGTGATTAAGAGTGCTGCAGCCGGACCACCGCCGAGCCCAAAGGACATGAACGTTTGGATAATAGGAATTTCCGCAGCTGTCGGAATCACAAACAACATACCTGCAATTGCAAAAATGATAATTGTAAAAATGGTATTGGCAGAGGCTTCGCTCACATGCGGGAATAACCATACACGAACTGCCCCCATCAATAGAACGGATAGGATATAGGCCGGAAGAATATACAAAGTCATTTTTCCTAAGCTTTTCATCCATCTCGAAATGAAGGAGCCTGTCTCCTCGACATCCGCTTCTTTCATGATTTTATCGATATCCACCTGTTTTACAGCAGGCACAAAACGATTGGCCAGATAGCTGACACCAAAAGTCAAAATCACACCGAACACCAGGCGGAGTAAAGTGAATTTCCAAGATAAAACAAATGTCATGAAAATCAGCGTGGCGGGGTTCAAGGTCGGGTTGCCGAGCCAAAAAGCAAGGCTAGCCCCTACAGAGACATTTTTCTTGCGTAGTCCGACAGCAACCGGTGCAGCACAACAGGTACACATCATACCTGGAAGTGAAGAAAGGCCTCCAATTGCCGTGCTGCCAAATGAAGTTTTTCCAAGTACTCTGAGCAACCAGTTTGCCGGCAACAATACCTGCACTAAAGATCCCAATAGAATACCTAAAACAGCCGCTTTCCAAACGGAATTGAAATAGACCAAGGCATAAGACCAAGCGCCTTCCCAAGAGAAAGATCCTGACGCAGACGGATCGCCCAAAATGGAATCTCCGTTTGAATGAGAATTAATGGCCAAAATGCTTTTGCTGTAATACGGAATCCATTTCAAATAGGCCAATCCCGCAATGGCAATCAACAAAAATATCAAAATGTAAACAATCGTCTTTTTAGAACGGGGCGATTGAGAAGGTAATGAATGATTCATCTGTACATCTCCCATGAAAATAAAATAACTTGCTAATTATAGCACTATATTAAACAAACGGGGGAGTCTCCAACGAAAAAATAGAGGTGTCCAACAAAGATCGGAAAGTGTCCAACCAATCTCAAAGAGTCTGCAACCAACCTTGGAAAGCGTCCAACAAACGGGGGAGTTTCCAACGAATCAATCGAAGTCTCCAACAAAGCCCTGGGAGCGTCCAACCAATCCCGAAGAGTCTGCAACCAATCCGGGAAAGCATCCAACCAACGTGGGAGTCTCCAACGAACCAATTGAAGTGTCCAACCAACCCTAAGAAGTCTGCAACGAACCTTGGAAAGCGTCCAACAAACGGAGGAGTCTCCAACTAAAAACTCAAAGTGTCCAACAAAGCCCTGGAAGCGTCCAACCAATCCCATTACAATTGAAAAACCAGACAAAATTGTCTGGTTTTTTTGTGCGTTTATTAGGATGTGTTAATTATTAATCTTTATTCCAATCCCAGCTAGCCTTCTGACACCGGCACAATCTATTCATTCTTATCAAAAATCTCCCCAGCGATTCCCATTGCCTGGACGGCTTTTGGGAAGCCGACATAGCCGGCACAATGAATAATGACTTCGATAATTTCTTCTTTTGAGAGGCCGACATTCAGGGCTGCCTGCAAGTGAACTCTAAGCTGATCAAAAGCGCCCTGTGTGATGAGTGTAGTGAGTGTTATGATTTCCCGTTGTGAGAGGGAAAGACTTTTTCTAGCGTACAGATCGCCAAAGCCGAAGGACACAATCATCTCCCAAAGGTCAGGTGAAACTTTTTTCATTTCTTCCATGCCCGTACGTACTTCTTGGGAGAATAATTCTTCCATTGCCTTTAGACCGGACTCATATCGTTTGTTATTTTCCATATTACTGCCTCCCCATGGTTGGTGGAATTTCATTTTCAAGAACTAATGCTTCAATTACGATCGGTTTGTTGGTTTCTTTGATCATATGTAGTGCTTCTTTTATAGTATCGGATAAATCATAAGGATTATGGCATGTAGTTGCTTGTAGTCCCATCGATTCCGCAAATTTGGCTACGTCGAGTGGGGTTTCATAAACACCGCCTATGGACGAGCCAATCATTTTATGCATTCCTTTTTCCACCATGTCCAATCGTCCATTATTCAAAACGATGAACAGGACAGGAGAATTATAATTGTACGCTGTAGAAAGTTCCGTACCGTGCATGAACATACATCCATCACCAACTAAACAAATAATTGTTTTCTCGGGGGCTGCTAGCTTTGCACCTATGGAATAGCCGATACCGTTGCCCATCGCACCGAATATATCATCAAAGAAGAAAGTCCCTGGTTTGTAAATATTATAGTATTTGATGCCGTAGAAAGAGTGGCTCCCATCATCTCCAAAAATAATCGCGTCATCTGGAAGCGTATTTCGCATCGCCCGTAATACTTGGACGGCAGACATTCTCTCTCCTGGAGGATTATCCTGAAGTGGACTCAACTCGATTGGTGATAAAAAGGCTTCAATGTTTGTTTTCGGTATATCCTTTAAAATCGCTGACAGATTAGATTTTATATCGCCAAGCACAGGGGTAGTTGGTACTGGGATTGATTTCCCGATAAAGGTTGGGTCATAGTCGAAGTGAATGATGTGCTCCGGATACATTGCTTCGGATAAGCCGGCGATCGACATGTCACTTAGTCTTGATCCGATGATAATGAGTAAGTCTACCCGCTCATTAAAGTATTCTGTTGCTTCCACGGTACCACCCAATCCGAATGCCCCTAAAGAGAGCTTATGATTGGATGGAAATGTCCCTTTTCCACCTGGTGTGGTGATGACTGGGATGTTCCAATGCTCAGCAAGATGCTGCACTTCTTTGTAAGCCTTGCTGGAATGAACGCCTTTTCCCAAGAATAGAAGGGGACGCTTGGCCGCATTCAGTTTTCCGATTACATCACTGGTTTTGGGTGAAATCATCTCGTGTGAGACTGGAAAATCCAGTTGGAATGGTTCAATCTCTTCTAGTAAAATATCAAATGGGATGGACAGATGCACAGGTCCTTTCACACCCGATACCGCTTTTTCAAGGGCATGCTGCAGGAAGGGCTGTAGCATATCACCTCGTTCTACCCGTGCACTGAACTTGGTGACAGAATTGAACATACCCACAAGATCGGTACCGAATATGCTGGAGTCCTGTCCCATTGCTTTTCCAGTATCTTTCATCGAAGGGTGTCCTGTGATAATTAGCAAAGGGAGATTAGAGGCTTTCGCCTGACCGGCAGCTGTCAGCAGGTTGGTCCCACCAGGCCCAGACGTACCAACTGCAACCCCGATTTTCTGGTTCATTAAGGCGTAGCCAGAAGCTTCAAACCCTGCAGCTGCTTCGTGTTTACTTAATACAAATTCCAGGTCATGTGTTAATATCTCAAATAATATGGGGGAGATTGCTTTTCCCGGAATGCCGAAAATATGATTAATACCCCAATGCTTAAAATTCGCTACTAATATGGATGCAATCGTTTTCATGTTGTATGTGCCCCCTATTATCCTTGTCGTCCTAAATAAATCATCTCGATTTCCTCAGCTGGAAGTGGCTTGCTGAAGAAATAGCCTTGTGTTATATCACACTGGTGATTTGTCAGGAAGTCGAGCTGTTCCTTTGTTTCAACTCCTTCTGCAATCACTTCCTTATGAAGGTTGTGGGCTAACATGATAATTGCGTTTACAATAATGGCATCATTCGAATCGTTCATTAATTCACTAATGAAGGATTTGTCAATCTTAATATAATCAATCGGGAAGTTTTTAAGATAATTCAGCGAGCTATAGCCAGTCCCAAAATCATCAATACTAATGCCGATGCCGAGAGATTTCAGCTTTTTTAGTACGAGAATAGAGTATTCATATTCCATCGCCATATATTCGGTGATCTCGACTACGAAATATTGCGGGTCGAGTGCTGTTCGTTCCAGAACCTCTTCCACGAATGTAATGAGATGTCTAGTAAGAAATTGCTGTGTGGAGAGATTAACAGAAACTTTTATCGGTACCATTCCGGCATCCTGCCATTTTTTGTTTTGGAAACAAGCTTCATTGATGACCCACTCTCCAATTTGGGTGATCAATCCGTTTTCTTCAGCCAATTTGATAAACTTCGCAGGAAAAAGCAGACCTAACCTAGGATGTTGCCAGCGGATTAACGCTTCAAATCCAACTAATTTACCGGTCTGGTTATGAATTTGCGGCTGATAATGAAGAACGAACTCATTATTTTCAAGTGCTTTCCTTAAATCGATTTCGAGACTGTATTCATCCATCATGTCTTCTAATAATTCGGAGGTATGAACGACATAGCGATTTTTACCTTGTAGTTTTGCTTGGTACATTGCATTATCTGCGTAAATCATGAGTTTCTCCATAGAAATGGGGTAGTCAGGATAAATCGCAACCCCGACGCTTGCTGTCGTATATAATTCTTTCTTGCCGACTTGAAAAGGGACATGAAAGAGATTGAGTATCTCTTCGGCCTTTTTAGTGGCATAATCAGGGCTAATAAAATCTGTAAGCAGGAAAACAAACTCATCACCACCCATACGGGCAAGTGTATCCTTTTCCCCGAGGCAACTGCATAAACGCTTACTTACATGAATAAGGAGCTCATCCCCATATGAATGACCAAAGTTATCGTTAACGATTTTAAAACGATCCAAATCTACATATAAAAGAGCCATAGTTCGCTGCTGACCTGCATTTAGCTCGTCAATAATGGATCCTATCTCCCTGGTAATATATCGTCTGTTTGGCAGTTTTGTTAATTCGTCATGGTAGGCTAAGTAATTATATTTCTCCTGCAGTAAATAACGGTCTGAAATGTCCCTGAACTGACCGAAGGCGCCAATCATTTTATCTTCTTTATAAATTGGTTGGGCATCGAACAGGCAGACGACTAGGTTACCCGCGTCATCTTTAAATTTGATTTCTTCATTTTCGAATATTTTTCCCTGTTCTAGTACTTCTTTAAAATAGTCTCCCGTTAAATGTGATTCGCAAATGTTTCTTCCCACAACCGATTCTCTGCTGTTATTTGAGATTTTTTGGGCGAAATCATTAAACTCGGTAGTGATTCCGTTCTCATCTGTAATTACTATTCCATTTCTTGTTCTGCTTAACATAATCTGATTCATAATATTAAGCTTCTTATTTTGTTTCCTTAATAATAGTTCTCTTTCAATCGAATCAATCGCTTGGGTTAACATCGATAGAAAAAGTGGATTCTGAAACGGAATAGGCATCATGATGGATACACTACCAAGCAGGTTATCTTCATCTGTATAGTGAAATGCAGACCCATAACACGCAATGTTATGAAGAAACGAATGGTAATGTTGTTCGCCAACTAAACTGATCGGGTGCTTTTGTTGCAATGAAAGACTGATGACATTCGTGCCTGTATCTTCCTGAGTGAACTGGCCACCTAGTCTGATCCCGAATTGTTCAATGGTAGATTTTATGGTTTCATCTCCATCAATATCAAGAAGAAAACCGTTTGCATCCGAAACAACAACGAGTATCGGAGTGCCTTTTAAGGAGTTTAGCAGCTTATTTGAGAAAAAACGCACAACGGACAGAATTTCACTATATGATTTTCTTTTCACTTCAAACTCTACCTCGTTTAAAAACTTCTTTGGTTTCGATACCTCTTCCGGATCCATCCCGGACTCTTGGCACATTCTTTTAGACGTTGTTATGTAGTATGGTTCTGTCATATTTATGTTCCCCTCCTAAAGCACTTGTCGTATTATATATACCCAAGCTTGAATTATTAACCCGGCCTTTAATGGAAAAAGTAAAAAAAATTCGTTCCTGCCAATTTTATTTCAGTGCAAATCAAGCTTCTTTTTAATCGAAGTATTTGTGTATCGGTTCAATGTACGACACTAAACAGACAATCCGAATTGGCGGATGTCTGTTTTTCGATAGCATGAACTGCCCCGTAAAAGTTAGATACCAACTAACGTTTACGGGGCGTTTTTATAATAAAATATATAGTAGAAGTTAAATTACAAGCGGTGGAACGCTATTTAACTGGAGCAACGCATTGACACAGCAAAATCTCAAGTCTTTACTTGGGGAGGGTTATTTGAAGCACAAGCCGGAAAAGGTTTCAAGAAAGGCAATATTGAACTCAGGTCTTCACAGGATTTTTTCGTTCATTCTTGTGGATGACTGATGCACGTTTAAAGATATTTGTCTTTCACACTAAACTTCAATATCATATTGTTTTATTTTATTATAAAGACTTACCCTTGATATGCCCAATTTCTTCGCAGCAGCACTTTTGTTTCCGTATGTCTCTGTAAGTACTTCCTTGATCCGGTTATGTTCCAATAGCGCTTTCTCTTGCGCTAATCCTTCTTTGTTTATACTTTTGTTGATAATGACAGGGAATATATTTTCAACATCTTCTGCATGGATAGTTGATTTATCAATAAATATAATCATTCGTTCTACAATGTTTTTTAGTTCTCTAATATTTCCGGGCCACTGATAGGTTGTAAATATCTCCATCGCACTAGTTAAAAGAGTAGGAGTCTCTTTCAAATACTTTACGGCGTATTCTGGAATGAAATTATTGACCAAAATAGGAATATCATCAATTCTTTCACGAAGAGGCGGTATTTGTAAAGTCACAACATTTAATCGATAATACAAATCTTCGCGGAATGTTCCCTTTTTGATCATATCTTCTAGATCACTATTGGTTGCTGCAACGATTCTAATATCAACTTTTATGGATGCATCTCCACCTATTCGAGAAACCTCTCTTTCTTGCAAGACTCTTAATAACTTTACCTGCATATCAAGAGGCAACATTCCGATTTCATCTAAAAATAATGTGCCTCCGTCGGCCATTTCCATTTTACCTGCTTTTCCATCTTTGTTTGCTCCTGTGAAAGAACCTTTTTCATATCCAAAGAATTCACTTTCAAAAAGTGCTTCGGGAATTGCACCACAGTTAATCGGTATAAAAGGCTGATTTTTTCTGAAGCTTGCTTCATGCAGCCCCTGTGCAAACAGTTCCTTACCAACTCCGCTTTCCCCTAGGATTAACACCGTTGCATCCGTCTTTGCAACTTTTAGTGTTAACTCCTTAGCCGTTTGTATGGCGTCACTATTTCCCGCAATTTCAGATAAAGGACCTATTTGTTCTTGCAAATTATATTGTTGCTTTATTTTTTGTAACTCTGTTGTTGTTAAGGATAGCTTTTCATTTAATTTCACAATATTGGTTATGTCTTGGTCGATTGAAATTGCTCCAATTAGCTTTCCATGGTCATCAAAGATCGGGGAAGAACTTATTAAAACGTGTTTATCGGGTCTGGGTTGATGATAAACATTACTAACCTTTTTTTTAGTTACGAGTATCTCTAATAATTTTAAATCTTCCTTTTTAAAAAAAGTACTTATTTTCTTTTTTTTAATGTCTTTGAGAGGTATTCCATACATTTGCTCAGCTTGTGAACTCCAATACTCTACTTCTCCCGATGCGTTAATAATCGTAATTGCATCAGAACTGGTTTCAATTAATGTGTTCAAATATTGAAGTGAATGTTCAATCGAGATTTTATCCACTCTCTCACCCTTTCACAAGAAATATGGTCATTGTTAATAATACATTTACAATAGTGTAAACTTGATGAACACTTTTCATTGTACTGAATGGTAGAAAGGATTGCAATACAGTGATTAGACAAACTTTTATAAGTTGGCACGCTTCTTGCAAGTAGAGTATGTAGAAACAAATAATTATCTACTTGGGAGGTTCACTTTATGGTGATGTTGGAAAATTATATTCAAACGATTGATGCCCATACGATGGGAGAAGCAGCTAGAATAGTTATTGAGGGAATCCCAGAAATTCATGGGAATACGATGATGGAAAAGAAAAACTATATGCAAACTGAAATGGATGCGATCCGAAAGTTGCTTATGCATGAGCCAAGGGGACACTTAAATATGTTTGGCGCAATTTTAACCGAACCTATCAATTCAGAATGTGACCTTGGCGTATTATTCATGGATAGTGGCGGTTATCTGAATATGTGCGGTCACGGAACAATTGCGGCTGTAACAGTAGCAATTGATCAAAACTTGATTGGGAAAAAAGACAAAGTATTGCTTGATACACCCTCAGGAATTGTGGAATGTCATATCGTATATGAAAATGATCGAGTTAAAGAAGTTTCCTTTATTAACGTACCTGCATTTTTATTGAAAAAGAATGTAAGCGTTTTAGTCGAAAACGTTGGATACATAAAAATGGACATCGCATTTGGCGGAAGCTTTTTTGCGATAGTCGATGCCAAGCAATTTGAACTTGAACTGGTTATTGAAGAACAAGATAAAATAGCGGCACTCGGTATGGAAATCAGAAAAGCGGCAAATGAGCAATTAGAAATCAAACATCCTGAAATACCGGAAATAAATACGATTGACCTTGTTGAGTTTAGTTTGGAAGTGGGAAAAAATCATTACAAGAACACAGTTGTTTTTGGTGATGGACAAATTGACAGATCGCCGTGTGGAACAGGTACTTGCGCAAAGCTTGCAACATTAAATCTGAAAAAAGGTGAACAAATAATTCAAGAAAGTATTATAGGATCGAAATTTAAGGGGACAGTAGTGGACTATACAAAGGTGCAAGATGTTAGTGCGATTATCCCTAAAATTACTGGTTCTGCATGGATGACGGGGATTCATCAATTCTCATTGGATGCAACAGACCCATATATAGAAGGGTTTCTATTAAAATAATATAAAAGCAGCATTTCATTATGTAAGCGGTTTAAGGAATAGTTCTAGAAATGGAGGAATTTAATATGGGATTAACGAGAGACTTTTTTATAATGCTTTCACAAAATAAAATTTTAAACAGTGGTGCAAAACGTTGGGGATTAAAACTGGGTGCACATTCTGTAGTGGCCGGAACTAGTATTGAGGAAATGGTTGAAAGTGTTAAACAAATAAACGCAAAGGGTATCTCCGCAACAATCGATAATCTAGGGGAATTTGTTTTCGAGAAACAGGAAGCAATTGATGCGAAAACACAAATAATAGCAGTCGTTGAGGCTATTCATGAACATCAATTGGATGCGCATATATCATTGAAAGCTACCCAGCTTGGCTTGGATATTGATTATGATTTTTGCTTGAATAATCTAAGAGAAATCGTTGCCAAAGCCTATGAATATAATATTTTTATTAACTTTGACATGGAGGATTATGCTCATTTACAGCCATCATTTGACCTCATTGATGAGCTCTCAAAGGACTATGACAATATTGGAACCGTTATCCAAGCTTATTTCTTTGAAGCTGATAAAAGTTTGGAGAAGTACAAGGACTACCGTTTAAGAATTGTAAAAGGTGCTTACAAAGAGCCTGAGAACTTGGCGTATCAGGATAAAAAAGAAATTGATCAAAATTATATACAGTTAATTGAGTATCATTTGCTGAATGGGAAATTTACGTCAATTGCAACGCATGATCATCATGTTATTAATCATGTTAAGCAGTTCGCGGAAGAACATAATATACCGAAGGATAAATATGAGTTTCAAATGCTGTACGGGTTCAGAACCGAATTGCAAACTGAACTTGCCAATGAGGGATACAATTTCTGTACCTATGTGCCATTTGGGATAGATTGGTATGGCTATTTCATGCGTCGCTTGGCAGAAAGACCACAAAATCTTAATCTTGTCGCTAAACAGATGTTTAATAAAAGGACAAATGTACTGATTGGAATTGGAGCGGGTGTATTCTTATTAGGAAGAGCTAGTAAGAAAAGAAAGCTTTAAGAAATTTTTATGGGTTTTAAAACATAGGGGGAATATAAGAATGGAGAAAAAGGTATCCTTTTCACAATTACTAGCAATCGGTTTTATGCTTTTTGCCATGTTCTTAGGAGCGGGAAACGTTATATTTGCACCAATGTTAGGTCAAGAGGCCGGGACAAATACGTGGATTGCGATGGGTGGATTCTTAATAACAGGCGTGGGGCTAGTCCTGCTTGCAATTATCGCATTAACTCGTGGGGGAGGGACTGTGGAAAAACTAGCTGGAAGGGTTCATCCCCTTTTTGCAACGGTTTTCTCCATATTACTATTCTTAACGCTTGGCCCAATTTACGTAATTCCAAGAACAACATCTGTCGTATATGAAATTGGTATAAATCCATTAGTACCAACGACCTCAAACGGCGGGATCTATTTATTCATTTTTTCATTGTTATTTATTATTCTAACCGTCTTACTCTCATGGAATACAACAAAGTTTGTGGAACGCTTAGGTAAGATTATAACCCCTATATTTGTCGTATTATTAGTAGTATTAGTTACCAAGTCAATTATTACTCCTATGGGAAGTTTTGGTCCGCCTAAAGGAGATTATATAAGTGGTGCATTCTTGAAAGGATTCACTCAAGGATACTATACGATGGACGTTCTTGCAGCTTTTGTATTTGGTGGAATCTTTATTAAATCTATCAGCTCTTTGGGGATAAAGTCTGAAAAAGAGGTCTCCAAGTTATTTATAAAAGCAGGGTTAATCACAGTATTCGGATTGATAGCGTTACAAGTTTCAATGGCATGGATAGGAGCTTCAAGCGTAGACCCAATTGGTTACAAAGAGAATGGAGGAGAAGTGTTAGCCCAAAGTGCTATCGTTCTTTTCGGACAAATTGGCATCTATATCATAGGGACAGTCATTTTATTGACGGGAATTACAACAAATGTAGCTTGTTTAGCGGCTGTTTCCGAGTATTTCGAAAGAATTATTCCTTCTGTATCTTATAAGAAGTGGTTGATCATATTTGCTGTTTTAGGCTTAGGCATCACAAACTTTGGTCTCACTACCATTTTGACATTGGCATCACCAATTTTGCTTTTACTCTATCCTTTAGCGATCGCTTTAATTGTTCTAATATTTGCGAATAACTTGTTTAATGGCCATAGATCGGTATATGTTGGAACCGTGATAGGCGCAGGTTTCGTTGCGATTCTGGATGCTTTAAAAGAAGCGAACATTGCAACTGAAGCCATCAATAACATGTTCGGTTTTATCCCATTATTTGAAAATGGTGCAGGATGGATTGTTACAGGGGCAATTGGATTTTGTATAGGCTTACTTGTAGCGAAATCAAGGAAAGAACAAATCATATTAATTAACATTGCCGGTGAAAAGGTCAGTTAATATTTAATAAATGGAGGAAATACTATTTAGAAAGTATAGTAGAGCACCTGAAATTGGTGGATTAAAGGAGAATCTTGTTTGGATTTCAGGGTTTAGGGTTCAAATATGTTTTGTATGCTTTTGTGTTTCGGCGAAGTATCATAATCGTGACTCGCATATATCCACTTTCAGTGAAATTACGTATAAGTATAAAAAGAGTAAACCATTCAGAGGTTTACTCTTTTTTTAATTGAAGTATATTTTCGTCTGATTTTTTCAGTGTCCAATTGCGCATGTGAAATTAGCGGGATATTATCTTTTAAACGAATAAAAAAATGTAGATGCAGTTTTACTACAAACTGAAATAACGACAGCGGATGATGAGGCAGAAAGGCTTTCATGTAACTTGTTTGCCGCTAATCTGCAAAGGGAAGTTATAGTGTAGGAGGGATTCACATGATAGCAATTACACATATTGGTTTAGCTGTACCTGATTTGGAGTCTGCTATTAACTGGTACGGAGAAGTATTGGGATTTAAATTAATAGCAGGACCCTATTCATTTCAAGCAAAAGACGAGAAGAAACATAATATGACTAATGACTTACTTGGCGAACAGATCAAGAAAATGCGGAATGCTCATATGACATCAGATAACCAAGTAGGGATAGAACTTTTTGAATTTCAGGAACCAAAAATGAGAGATAACAAACCGAGTGATTATGGAGGCTATTTTCATATTTGCTTAATAGCGGATGATATCGAGAAACTAGCTGAAGAAATTGCAACTACAGGCGGAAAAAGACAAAGTGAAATCTGGAATACATGGGACGGGAAGCCCTATTACTTAGTCTATTGTGAAGATCCGTATGGGAACATCATAGAACTTTATAGCCACAGTACTGAAACTATGTATGCTAATAAAGATGAGTAATGGGAGCTATCATTTGCTCGATACTAGAAGATCTTAAATTGTGCCAGAATTGTAGTGGTGACTGTCACCCTCGTCCCGCCCCCCGTCAAAAAGCAAGAATCCGCTGTGCACATCTCAGCGTTTTCTTGCTTTTTTGGGACGTTTCATCAATAAAAACAGCCTTAAGAGGAGGAGGAATGTAATAGCTCCTGTCATATCGAGCAGAACGTCTTGAAGAGTGGGTGTTCTTCCGCTTGTCAACGACTGATGATATTCATCCCCGATGGCCAGTAAAAGCGTAATCCAGGTGGCGTTCAGTAGACGAAACGTATGTGTAGGCAATATCAAGTAGATGACGGATGCGATAAAACCAAACGTAAAGAAATGAGCGCCTTTTCTGAGAAGGAATTCAACAAAGGGATAATAACCCCGCTCCTCAATTGAAATCATTTTGCCCCAATAAGGCACGTGCAAATTAGACAGGGATGATTTAAGCGGCTCCCCGGGCAGCCACTTTTCCAGTGTCGGAATGAGCGATTGCTGCTCAGGCGTTTGCCCGGAAGAAAAGAATAAAATACCTAGTAGAATGGTCAAAATAAGGAGTTTTTTCATATACAGATTGTACCATATGGGATGATGGAATACTTGGGGCAGAAACTTTAAAGTGAAAGCTAACGTATTGAATCTACGGGTTTTAAAGATAACTAGACAATAAAAACCTGATGTCTACTATTGCATGTCAGCAGATGCCTGCACTATGGAAAACTATACCCAGGTACACGTAGTCCAATGTTCAGTTATAACGGCAATGATATCTTTTGGATTAGCAGACTATTTTCGTTTGGAGTGCTAGTTCAACTGTGGATAGTGGCAGGTTGAAAAGTAAAGATCACTTTAGGGTATTTTTATAGTTGACATAATTCAATGTATGGAAGGTCAAGGGCATACCATTTTCACTACTAACCATGAAAAAACTGTAAAATTAACCTGAAATTAAAGGAGAATGCGAATAGAATGTAGAAGTATTGATGCATATAGAAAAGGCGAAAAGGGGCTATGACTGTGCAAATGACGAGTTTGAATTCTAAAACAGCAATTCCACGTGTTGCTGCAGAAGCTGTGGAGCGTGAGCGATTGGCCGATTTACTTCGATATGCCGGTTCCAATAGATTAACGATTGTACGTGCGCCGGCAGGTTATGGTAAGACAACCATGCTTAGTCAATGGTTTGGTCAATCCTATGAGCCAGTTGCTTGGCTATCCGTCGATGCCATTGATAATGATCCCATACGCTTTTGGAAATACGTCATCTATACCGTTTCTGAAACATTTATGAGTGAAACGGATACAACACAATTTCCCTTATCTAATAGTCACTCCCCAATCGAATTATTGATAGACTCATTTTTAAATGAAATTGGATCCGTTCCAAGAATACTGCGTATTGTTATTGAAGATTATCATTTAATTGACAACCAATCGATTCATGATATGTTGGACCGGTTTATCACCTATTTACCAAGCAATGTGCGGGTGTATATGACTAGCCGAACCAAATTGCCGCTCCCGATTGCCAAGTGGCGTGTTAAAGGTTGGATTACAGAAATTGGCATGGAGCAGCTACGCTTCACTTATGAGGAAGTGGAACGTTTCTATACTAAACGAGGGCTTATGCTTAGAGATGTTGCAACGGTTCAACAAGTATTGGATACGACAGAGGGATGGGCGGCTGGCATTCAATTGACGAGCCTTTCTGGGAGCATGACTGTAGCGGATGGACGGAATAGTGACCTGATTTCCAGTGCACATCCGTTTTTAATTGAGTTTCTCTCTCAGGAAATCCTCGCATCGCTTCCCCTATCTACACAAGACTTTCTTATCCGCACTTCGCTAGTGAATCAACTTGAACCCGGAATTTGTAATACTCTCACAAATCGAACGGATAGTGAAAATGTCTTGCTTGAGCTTGAGAGAAGTGGTCTATTCATCACGCGTCTTCATGCGAGTGAGCCCATTTTTCGTTACCATCATTTATTTGCGGATGCTTTGCAAATAGAAATGAAAAACCACTATTCAGATCAAGAAATTTCGTTGAATTATAAGAAAACAGCCATTCTTTTGCGGGAGCAAGGCGATTTTATTTCCGCGATTGAACTTGCTCTAACGGGGAAATTGTATGAAGTTGCAGATAGATGGATTACAGCTCATATTCTCGAAGTCTTTTTATCAGGCCAAACGACGACATTCATGCGGTGGGTGCAACAATTGCGAGATACGGATTATCGGGTGAATGTAGAGACGCTAATCATGAACGTCATTACATTTACAAACATATATGCAATAGAAGAAGCCAAACAACTCATAGAGGAGTTGGAGTGCAGACAAGTGCATGAACAATGGAAACAAAAAGATGACTATCAAGGCATGGCCTATATTTTAGAGACAGTAAAAGCATTTGTTTTGATTGCAAATTGTGAGGATATTGAACGTGCAATAGGCATTATCCTAAGTCAAATGAAAATCGGCCGGGTAATTTCTAGGTGGGACGATATTCCGATGCAATATAATCAGTTCGAACCACAAACGCTTCGGACGAGCCTCGGTTCGAAGGGGAAACTATGGGCTGTGAAAGAAGTCCTGCCTTTTCTTGACCTATTTAGGGAAAGCGAATTCAATGAGCAAAATATGACGGGATTTAGCTATGCGGTTCAGGCAGAGGCTTTATACGAAAAAGATTGTGTATATGAAGCATCGATTGTATTGGAAGAGGCCTTACGATACGGTCATCGCTTTAAAGATCCTAGTCTAATCGTCCCGATGTACTTGCTGAAGGGAAGAATTTACGCCACAAAAGGACAATTTATTGAAGCACATGCCTTGTTGGATTATGCAATGGAAACGATAAAGGAACGCTATTGGATTAGTACATTACGAACGATGAAAGCGTACTGCTATTTACTCGAAGGGGATTCATTGCGAGCAGAACTGGAACTCTATCAATCAACTGCAATACATAATCAAAGAGTTGAATCAGGTCAAGAGTTTTGGTTGTTAATACAGACACGTATTTTATTGGCTAAAGCGCAGGCAAAAGAAGCACTGGAAGTTGTTGGACGAGTGAAAGAAAAAGCATTGCTAGAACGGCAAATATCTACAATCGTGGAGGCTGGGGTACTTGAGGCAATGTGCCAACTGGATTTATCCGACAAAGAAGCAGCATTGACAGCGTTGCATGAAGCTTTAAAAGAAGGAGCGCCATACGGGTATGTAAGGACATTCCTTAATGAAATACGCGTTATACCTTTACTGAAAGAGTATGTAAAGCTACGGCAACAGGGGATTCATGCGGAGTGGGATTCCGTTCCGATTAATTATGTGGAACGATTGACGGCGGAGGAAGTGAGTGAAAGCGTCCGGAACCCCATGCTAGAGAAGCTTACACCGCGAGAGCGGGATGTATTGCAATTATTGGTAAAAGGAGCCTCGAATAGTGAGATTGCCAGTCAATTGTTTTTATCAGAAGGAACTGTGCGTGTCTATTTATCGAAAGTATATAGTAAACTAGGCGTCGATTCACGAACAAAAGCGGTTTTGCTGGCGAATAAATGGGAATGGCCGGATCGTTCAAAAGTCATCAAATGATAGGATACTAAAAAGCGCTTGCCAGAGATGATATTGAGAAGGAGGTGAAAATCTTGCAAGGGGTTTTGCTTACGTCAAAAATAACGTTACCCATGAATACGGGGAAGATAGTGGAAAGAGAGCGGTTAACACAACTTTTGCAACGGGGAAGTCGGTCGAAACTTCTGTTTGTTCGCGCTCCGGCGGGTTATGGAAAGACGACTATGCTCAGTCAATGGGCAATACAACATGAGGGACCCATTGCATGGTTCACCGTTGATGTGACAGATAATGACCTCCTTCGTTTTTGGGAGTACGTAGCGTATACAGTGTTTGCTAGTTTTCGCAGTTCAACAGCCTCAAGCATACTATCTATGTTCCATGCTCAGTCTTCTTTTTCATCCGAGAAGTTAATAGACTCTTTATTGAATGAAATCAGTTTGTTGCCAGGAAACATCCAGATTATCATTGATGACTATCATTTAATTGAGAATGCGAATATACATGCGATGATGGAGCAGTTTATGAATTATTTACCGAGCAATACGAAAGTATGTCTATCAAGTCGGATGGATTTGCCATTGCCCTTTGCAAAATGGCGTGAGAAATCTTGGCTCTCGGAAATCGGAATTGAGCAGCTTCGCCTCACTTATGAAGAAGGAAAGGAATTCTACGAACAGCAGAATATAGTTTTTGATCATGCACATCATTTGCAAACTGTAGTAGATGTGACAGAAGGGTGGGCGGCAGGCCTGCAATTGGCGGGTCTCTCGTTGGCAAGCGATTCTGAAAGGGATGGGGACTTTTCGCAATTTGACGGCCGTCATCCTTTTGTGGCGGAGTTTCTGATGAAGGAAGTATTTGAAACTCTTTCTCCATCCAGCCATTTTTTCCTCCTCTGTACGTCAATACTGGATCAATTAACGCCTGAAATCTGTGATAAACTTACACGTCGTTCGGATAGTCATGAAAGATTACATGAGCTAGAAAAAAAGGGTTTATTCATCATCCGCTTGCACGAAAAAGAACCCATATTCCGCTACCATAATTTATTGACCGAAACATTGCGAAGTGAGCTGGAAAATCGGTATGCGGATGATTTTATTGTATTGATGAACGAAAAGGTAGCTCTAATTCTTTACGAAAAAGGCGATTTCATTTGCGCAATCGAACATGCTTTAAACGGTCATATGTATGGACGTGCGGAAGAATGGATTATGGCCAATATCATCGACGTTCTAACTGCTGAACGTTTCACAGTGTTTGTTCGTTGGATCAGAACGTTGCTGGATAATTATTATGATGTGAATCCGCAAATGAAGGTGATGTATGCATTTGCATTGGCAGCTTTACACAACTTGGAAGAAGCGGATCGAATCCTTATTGACTTGGAGTCCCAAGTCAAAATGGATCAATGGATGGGGAAAGCAGAGTATTCAGGAGCTGTTTACGATTTTCTTGGCGTCAAAGCTTATCTCATTATTTTGAGAACAGGAGATATGGGACAAGCTTTGAAGTTAATTAAACAAAGGCTGGATTCGAATAAACCCGAAGATTCAGTATGGGATGCAATCGCAACCCAGTATAACCAGACGGAGTCGTCGCTTTTCCGTACAACTATTTGTTCCAAAGGGAAGCTACTCCTGGATGAAAATGAAATGTTTTACTTTAATGGATTTCGTACGGACGCGTTTGAAAATTTCAATATGGCAGGATACAGTTATGGAATTCGCGCTGAAAAACTATATGAATGGAATCGTTTGGAGGAAGCATCTGAGGAACAAAAGAAGGCGATGTCCTTTAGGAATCGGTTTCAAGATCCCGGTCTTTTTATTCCGATGGCATTTTTAGAAAGCCGAATTCATGCCTTGAAAAAGAATTTTCTGGAAGCCCATACTGCGTTGGATAATGAACTGGAGAAAGTGAATGCACAACATTGGAAAGATGCATTGTATATTATGAAGGCATTGTTTTTCTTGCGGGAGAATAAAGTGGTTCAAGCAGAAAATGAACTTGCCAAAACTACGATGAAAAACAACAGAGGCTTGGCACTGGAGAACCCGTTTCGTTCTCTAGTGGACGCTCGCATTTTATTGGAAAAGGGGCAGCCGGAAGATGCATTGCAGTTGATCATCCGTGTGAAAATCCAAGCGTTGGAGGAAGAGCAGGTTACAACTATCATTGAATCAGCGGTGCTCGAAGCGCTTTGTTATTCAATGTTATCGAATGAAGCCGAAGCATTGTATGCCTTGCATGAAGCGATCGTACGAGGAGAACCATATGGCTATTTGCGGACGTTTATCGATGAACCGACAATTATCCCTTTATTGAAGCGATATTTGAAATCACATCGACAAGGTTTACTTGGACAACGGGATACCGTTTCTCTTTCTTATGTCGAACACTTGCTAAGTGAAAGCAGAGGACAGAATAATGTTCTTGATTTACTCACGCCACGCGAGCAAGAGGTGATTCAATTGCTGGCAAGCGGTGCTTCTAACCGTGACATTGCGAAACAACTTTTTTTAAAAGAAGGAACGGTGCGTGTCTATTTAACTTCCATCTATGAAAAACTTAATGTGAATTCCAGGACACAAGCAATTTTACTGCTAAGTGAATAACCGCGGGCTTTTCCGTTTATAAACCATTGCCGTTCCAGCATCGTTCAATCAACCGCAAGCCTTTTATGATAAGAAGGTACGCGGTTTTTGTTTTGAAAAAATGTGACAGAGTCAAATGGGGGTGACAGTCACCACTACAATTCAAAAAACTTAGAAGAAGAGCCTGTCTTCGGAGGAAATTGAACTCGGATTGTAGATGAAAAAAACATGACTTGTTGAAAATGTGGGTATAGATATATTGTAATACGTTCGATCCATAAGAAAATCAGTTGAAGAATAGGAAGTGCAAGGTTTGAAAAAGGTTAAGTCATTGTTAGTCATATCTTTATTTTTAAATCTCCTGTTGAT
>DYWT01000236.1 GCA_020742515.1 Sporosarcina psychrophila | reverse complement strand
CAGGACAATTTTTAACGGTAAGATTCGCCCGAAATTTATAAAAACAACCACACTTCGTACAAGTGTGGTTGGATTTAAAAGGGCAACGTTCACATGCTTCCAATCTTTGAGAAAGAATCTCTGGTGTGACAAGATTCACCTCTAAACTCAGTTGTTCAGCAATTAATTCCTCAACATCAAATGATGCTGCTTCTTCTTTGATTTCGCACCCTTTACATGTCATTTTCTTAAACCTCGACTGTTAATGTTGTCACTGACATTGCAGGTACAGAAACGAGTAATTGATTGTCTTTAACTTCATAATTTGTAAATGCTTTAAGACTTACTTGTTCTTCTTGATCAAAATCATTATGTGCATCCATTACGTCTCCGACAATATAGTTAGCTTCCTTAAACTTAGGAAGATCCTCAAAAGAAAAAGATAAATCTTCTGAATTTTCTAATGCATAGTTGCAAATTGAGATTGTTACTTCATTATTTTTTTTAGAAATCGTATATGAAATCGTGTCTTGTTGTGTACCATAACTATCTACTAATTGCGCTTCTTGATGATTTTTATATAGTTCAAATACATAATAACTTGGTGTCTTTACCATCTTTTCGCCTTCAGTTAAAATCATTGATTGTAGCACATTAACTGTTTGAGCTATATTAGCCATATGGACACGATCGGCATGTTTATGGAAAATATTTAAAGTTACTGCTGCAACCATCGCATCACGAATGGTGTTTTGTTGATATAAAAACCCTGGATTCGTTCCTGGCTCAACGGATAACCACGATCCCCACTCATCGACAATTAAACCGATACGTTTTTCTGGATCATATTTATCCATAATCGTTGCGTGTTTTGTAATCAATTCATCCATTTTTTGTGCACTTTTAATTAAACTCCACCAATGATCTTCTTTAAAATTTAAAGCCGGACCTTTATCTTCCCAGGCACCTGTTAAAGCATAGTGATGTAAACTAATACCATCCATCCATGGTCCAGCATTTTTCATTAACTCTTCCATCCAACGATAATCATCAATATTCGGTCCACAAGCAATTTTATAAATTCTCTCAGAACCATATTGACGAACATACGTCTGATAACGGCGGTATAAATCAGCGTAATATTCTGGGCGCATATTTCCACCACAGCCCCATGACTCATTACCTACACCAAAAAATTCAACTTTCCATGGTTTTTCCCGACCGTTTTCTTTTCTAAGGGCTGCCATTGGCGATTCGCCATCCATGGTCATATATTCTACCCATTCTTGCATTTCCTGAACAGTACCACTTCCGACATTTCCATTCACATAAGCTTCACAGCCCAGTTGCTCAATTAATTCGAAAAATTCATGTGTTCCAAAATGGTTATTTTCCGTCACACCGCCCCAATGCGTATTTACGATTTTTTTACGGTTTTCTTTAGGTCCAATACCATCTTTCCAATGATATTCGTCAGCAAAACAGCCTCCTGGCCATCTTAAAACCGGAATATCTATATTTTTTAACGCAGCTACAACATCTGAACGCATGCCGTTTTTATTGAGAATACTCGATTCTTCACCTACATAAATCCCTTCATAAATACAACGTCCTAAATGTTCTGCGAAGTGTCCATAAATATGTTTGCTAATTACTGGACCTGATTTTTGATTTAAAACTTTAATTGTCATTTTTCAACCTCGTTTCCGTCATATTATAAAGCGAAGCGAATCACGTTCCATGATAATGGTTCTAGCTTAGCAATTGCAAGCTCTTCATTTAATTCGATGGCTTCAGAAATTACTGGTTTTACAATTTCATTATTCTCAGTATTTGTTTCTTTAATTCCATGACCTGTAAGATGTGTAAATTCACGAATACCTTTTACTTCAAAGCCTTCCAATTGGATATCAAATGTCATTGCTTCTTCACCACGGTTCACTGCAAAGACAACTAATTCATTTAGTTCTTCATTGACAACCGCGATACTTTCCAAATATGGCACTTCTTCAAAATCTGATGTCGCATAACTTTCACTTTCAATCACTGGGCGGATAACTTCTCCTCTAGCATAGTTTGATACTTGAGCAAAAGGATAGAAAATCGTTTGACGCCAAGCTTCACCTTCAGGATTCGTCATAATTGGAGCGATTACGTTGACCAATTGGGCTAAACAAGCTATTTTTACACGATCTGCATGTTTTAAAAGGGTAATTAATAGACAGCCTAAAAGTAATGTATCTTCAAAATTATAAACATCTTCCAAAATTGGTGGTGCTACTTGCCAAGGTTTTACGGCTTTATCTTGTTCGTTTGAATGGTACCAAATATTCCATTCATCAAAAGACAGATTAATCGTTTTTTTACTATGCTTTTTAGCTTTGATTGCGTCACAAATTGCTACAACTCCACTAATAAACGCATCCATGTCTAAGGAACGTGCCAAATAATGTTTTAAGTCATTTGTGTGATTACCATAATATTGATGCAATGATAAATAATCAATTTGCTCATACGCATGATCTAAAACTGTCAATTCCCATTCTCCAAATGTTGGCATATGACTATTTGAACTACCACATAAAACTAATTCAATCGAGTCATCAACTAATTTCATCGCTTTAGCTGTTTCCTCTGCTAATCGTCCATATTCATCTGCCGTTTTATGTCCAATTTGCCATGGACCATCCATTTCATTTCCTAGACACCAGGTTTTAATTGCAAAAGGCTCATCTCGACCATTTTCTTTTCTTAGATCACTCCAATAAGTACCACCTTCAAAGTTACAATACTCAACTAAATTTCTAGCGGCATCAATTCCACGAGTTCCTAAGTTAACAGCCATATTAATTTCTGATCCTACTTGTTCTGCCCATTCTGAAAACTCATGTAACCCAACTTCGTTAGTTTCAAGTGTCTTCCAAGCCAAATCTAAGCGTTTTGGACGATTTTCTACGGGGCCAATTCCATCTTCCCAATTATAACCTGACAGAAAATTCCCCCCTGGATAGCGAACAATAGGAACATTTAGTTCCTGAACTAACGCCATTACGTCTTTACGAAAACCTTGTTCATTTGCTGAAGGATGCCCCGGCTGATAAATTCCACTATAAACTGCTCTACCCATATGCTCGACAAAAGATCCATATAAACGTGGATCTATCTTAGCATATTTATTAACTTTATTGACAAATAATTTAGATTTCATAATAACTCCCCTTTTATATTAATATTTACATGAATTCTATCATCATAAGAAAACGTTGTCAATAACTATTATGTTAATGATATTGATACTAGACAATTGATTGCTCTTTGATAAAGAACTAAAAAGTTTATAAAAAGTAGTTAGACAACAGTATTTCGGATCTTCATTTATAAAAACGAAATATTCTATAAAAATATAGAGATAAAAATGGTAATTCGATTATATCCATGTTAATATAATTGTTAATATAAAGGTTAACATTATGGTTAATACCTATAAAAAAGGAGATTTTATGCAAACTCAAATAAATGAAGAATCATTAGCTGTTTACGAAGCATTGGCTAGCTCTGTACGATTAAGAATTATTCAATTGCTATCAAAAAATAAAATGAACATTAAAGAACTCGCCACGGCCCTTAATTTGAGTAGCGCCATCATTACGATGCATGTCTCCAAATTAGAAAAAGCGAATATCATTAAAACAGAGAAGATCGGTCAACAAAAAATATCCAGTCTCCGTGTTGATAAAATTGAAATTAATTTTCCTGAAAGAATTTTTAATGCCTTTGATACAAAAGAAAGTTCCATACCTGTCGGACACTATACAAATTATTCTGTCTATCCTACTTGCGGTCTCGCTACTGAACATGCATTTATCGGGAAAGTGGATGAGCCTAAGTATTTTATGGACGCTGAACGCATGGATGCTCAATTGTTGTGGTTTACAAAAGGGTTCGTTGAATATCAGACACCCAATTTATTAAATAAAAACGAAAAATTAGAAATGATGGAAATTTCAATGGAACTATCTTCTGAATTTCCTTTTGCAAATAATAATTGGCTTTCAGATATTACATTTTATTTAAATGAAACTGAATTAGGGATGTGGACTAGCCCAGGAGATTATGCAGATATCCGTGGAAAATACACACCTGCTTGGTATCCTGATAACCAAAATCAGTACGGCCTACTTAAGACAATACGAATTACCCATCATGGTACTTATATGGATGGGGATTCTTTATCTGCTCTGACTATCGACGATTTAAACAGTGATAAGATTGATTTATGGAAACTAAAGATTGAAGTAAAAGAAGATGCAGAACATATTGGTGGTTGTACACTTTTTGGAAGAAGTTTTGGAAACTACTCACAGGATATAAAAGTTAAAGTTTTTTATAGTTAGTGCTTTGGCTACACAACATTCCTTGATGAATAAATAAACACTCACTTTACAACACAATGTAAAGTGAGTGTTTTCAATAACCTTATAACAC
Organism: Sporosarcina psychrophila; assembly: GCA_020742515.1. Lineage (GTDB taxonomy): Bacteria > Bacillota > Bacilli > Bacillales_A > Planococcaceae > Sporosarcina > Sporosarcina psychrophila_B. The sequence goes on along the minus strand of DYWT01000236.1, from coordinate 1,390 downwards.
TTCTAATCGACCTTGTTTTTTTATAACCTCAGACGGATCTTAATCTTGTTTAGTAGCATCTAACCTCCTTGACGATATAAACTCACCTCAAAGACTTCCATTACTAATACTTCTTCTTTTTGCGAGTATGTTAAAAACTCGTCGACACTCCCTGATAGATACACACCGCTAATTTTTACACCATTTTTCTCAACATAAGTTAGTGCCTGCCTTATCTCTTTAATCGTTGTAGAGGTATCCGATAAGTAACTGAGCATTTCTTTATTATCAATCAAGTAATGCAATAAAGACAAATAATGTTGCTCATAAGTTATCGCATCAAAAGATGGACGGCTGTATAAAAAAGCGAACGGGAAAAGCTCTGGGTATTCTTTATTTATTTTCATTAATGCTTTGTTACTATGTTGTGCTGACATTCCATGCATTAAATCCATTCCAAATGGCAAATGCCCATTTTCTTTGCTATCCTCTATTGCTCGATTTTCCACCAATAAACTATGGATATCCATTTCGTTTGACCGATCAAAGAAATCAAATATTTCTTGTGTCGATAATGCTTGTTTAAACGTTAGAAAACCATAGACACCCCCACTTTTAGGAAGTTCTTGAATTTTTTCCAAAGTTGTTTCTCGTTGATTATCAATCATCGCTCCAAGTTCCTCATGATTTGCATTTAAAAACATTGGGTAACGTTCCATCGCTACTAATTGATTCTCATAATGATCAGAATAGACAACTTTCCCTCTTTCCAATTGGTAAGATGACTGTAAACTGGGTGTCCAATCCTCTGCATACTTTTTATGATAATAATGTTCAATCTGATATTTTCCACCTGATAAAGGAGTCGCTTGTGTGCCACGCCATTCAATTTGGGGTCGAGTTAATTCCGTATAGAGCATTTCATAGATCCCTAAATTTGAAATATCACTATCTTCCATTGTTACTGTCGGATCAAAATAAATTCGATCCAACAATTTCTTGCCAAAATATTGACCAACACCCACAATTCCGAAAACAATCAATAGTATCAAGAGAACTTTCTTTACAATTCGACGATTCGTCTCCCGTTTAATTTTTTGATACGAGACTTTTGGTAGATCACTCATAGGCATTTGGGGTATTTCTGTCCATTCTTCCTCCATTAAATAATCTTGTAACGCTTGAAATTCAGCCATTTTTTCATTTAAAATCGTTTTCTCTTCGGGGCTTGCCTGTTTGTTTTTGACTCGCTCAATTAATCCATGCCAATCAGTCATGACTTAAATCCTCCTTTAACTTCTTACGTCCACGGTACAAAATCGTTCTTGTTTGGCCATTTGATAAGTTTAAAAAATTTGAAATCTCTTGAATTGACCATTCTAAAAAATAGAACAAAACTAGAACTTCTTTG
>DYWT01000235.1 GCA_020742515.1 Sporosarcina psychrophila | reverse complement strand
ACTGATACATGGGAATCTGTAGATTCTAATGGTGTGAAATTTGTTCAAAAAATAATTGACATCGGAAATAATGGGGGAGGTTTTACTTTTTACGAGTGGCCTTTACCGAATACAGAAGATCAAATTGAACCAAAGGTAACATATTCGAAGGTAGACCCACATTGGGGATGGGTTGTAAGCGGCAGTACCTACATGATGGACTTTAATCAGCCAGCTAGAGAAACGTTGAATTTAGTTTTATTGGTTATAGGAGTTGCCTTGTTTTTGGGAGTCTTCATTATTTGGCTTTTTGCGAATAACATTTCTAGACCGCTCAATATGGTGACTGGACAAATGAACCATCTTGCAAATGGTAACCTAGCTCTCGAACCATTACCAATAAAATCAAAAGACGAAATTGGCCAACTCGGTCATGCGATGAATCAAATGCAAAAGGGGCTAAAGGAAATGATTCAAAATGTATCCAATGCCTCTGAAACGATTACTACTCAAAGCGAGGAATTTACTCAATCTGCAAATGAGGTTAGACAGGGTGGAGAACAGATTGCGACGACGATGCAGGAACTATCATCAGGTGCTGAATCTCAAGCCATGAGCGCAACAGCTCTTATCGAAATGATGGAAGATTTTAATGTGAAAATTGAAGTATCCAATAAATTTGGAGATGAAATTGAAAAAACATCGGATTCAGTATTAATTATGACCGGGGAAGGCCGTGTCTTAATGGACCAATCAGTCACGCAAATGGAGAGTATCCATCAGAAAGTAACTATTGCGGTGGAAAACGTAAAGGGATTAAATAGCCATACGAAAGAGATTTCTAAGCTTATTCAAGTAATCCAAGAAATTGCAGATCAAACTAATCTATTAGCTTTAAATGCGGCAATTGAAGCAGCAAGGGCTGGTGAACAAGGTAAAGGATTTGCCGTAGTTGCGGCAGAAGTGAAAAAGTTGGCTGAGCAAGTATCTGATTCGGTTGGGGGGATTACGAATATTGTGGATCGTATTTTGCTCGGTTCAGATGATGCAGTAAATTCATTGCAATCTAGCTATGATGAAGTAGAAAATGGAACTAAGCATATTAAAGTAACTGGACAAACATTTGGTGCCATTAATGAATCAGTGATAGAGATGGTAGGAAAAGTACAAAATATTTCTCGGAATCTGAGGGTTTTGACAGATTATAGTGTGGAAATGAATAAATCTATTGAAGAAGTGGCAGCCGTAGCAGAGGAATCAGCTGCTGGGGTTGAGCAAACCGCCGCTTCGACACAGCAGTCCAGTAGCTCAATGGAAGAAATAGCTCTTGGAGCGGATGAACTCGCATCCCTGGCAACACAATTGAATGAACAAGTTAATAAATTCAAATTATAGACACCATCATTATTAACAAATGTTTGGGATTAACCGCTATTCATCAATCAAGGAGATAGTCATTAAACTTAATGAAGTTAGTTGTGATAGTGGTCTAATCCTGACCAAAAGAAGAGCACATAGTTAAAAACGGACACCATCATTCACTGATGGTGTCCGTTTTATTTTGAAAATAAGCTTAGGACGCCCTGCACATTCTGATTGACGTGGTTGACCAAGAGGTGGTCGCCTTTTTGACGAATATCGCCAGAAATGAAATTCATCATTTCCTTTGCCGTATCTGTATCTTCAAGAAGGGAAAGTGAATGTGTCAAATTGGTTTCGTACAGCATTACATACCTTAAATGATGCTCAATCGATTCCATATCGGAGCCGATATTTGTCAGCTGATTTGTCACTATTTGCACGGCATTACCCAGTTTTGTAATGAGTTCTGTAGCCTTTTCCTGGCTCACCAACGTAGCGTCTTCAAGTCCCAATGCCGTTGTGCCAATATCAAATAAATTGATGGTGATCTGTTGTGTCGGGTTTGCTCCTACCTGCAGGATAAGTGATCCATTTTCACCAAGAATTTTCTTCGTATTGAATGCCATTTTACCAGCTGTATCGTCGATGGCAGCTAACAATTGAACTAGCTCTTTTTCGCTGGATTCTCGATCATTATCTGTCAATGTACCATTGGCATTCATAACTGCTAGTTCACGTGAACGCTGCAATAAACCGCTGATATTATTTAGCCCTTCATTGACAGATTCGACGAGGGACAAGCCATCTTGCATATTGCGTTGCGCTTGTGCAAGCCCTCTAACCTGCATACGCACCGTTTCGGATATAGCGAGTCCTGAAGCATTATGGCTACCTTTTGCAATTTTCAACCCAGAGGAAAGCTTTTGAAGACTTTTCTCAATTTCAGTGGAATTGCGCTTCGATCGGTTTGTCGAAAAAGCGATCTGTTCCTGACTATTTACTCGCATTCTCTCACCCCTAGCTACTTATAATTTTAATTACTCCCTCTCTATATCGGCAAATCGCCTTATAAATGAACATTTATTACCGATAATAAGGAAAAGATATATGGAGTGAAGACAGTGGATGTAAAAAAAGCGGCAGAGCGCTATCAGCAAACGAATTATGCGACGCTCTCCACAATCGAATACGTACTGTTGTTGTTGAATGAATGCCTGCATTATGTAGCTATTACGGAAACGGCAGTTCAAACTGAGAGTAAAGAAGAACTATACGAATACATATCAAAGACGCAGCACTTACTCTTTGAATTAATGGCAGCAACCAATACACAGTCGGCAGAAGGGAAACGCCTGTCTTCATTTTACGTGTATCTCAATCAAAGCTTGGTGGAAGTCCGTCTCAATAAAGAGCCAGCAGTCTTGGAGATGGTAAAGCAGCATCTCGAGGAACTGATTGAATCATGGGAAGTCGCAAAACAAAAAGGCCGCATAGAAAAATATACGACTCCGTGGATATAAAAAGGAGAAGGTGTCTAAGCCTTCTCCTTTGACTAACTTATTTCCCAGTAAACACTGGCTTCCGCTTCTCAGAAAATGCATTCAACGCTTCAATACGGTCCTCTGTCGGAATTGTAAATTCATACGCTTTCCGCTCAATCGCAAGTCCCGTCTGCAAGTCCACGTTCATGCCGTGTTTAATTGCGAATTTCGCCTGTTGTAAGGCGATCGGACCGTTTGCAAGGATGGAATCCGCAAAATCAGCCGTTTCGCGGATCAGATTTTCAGGCGCCGTAATTTTTGTCAGAACACCATAGCCAAGCGCTTCAGTTGCTGACATTTTGCGGGCGGTCAAAATGAGTTCAAGCGCTTTTGCTTCGCCGATTAACCTGGGAAGGCGCTGTGTTCCGCCCGCTCCCGGAATAATTGCAAGTCCCGTTTCCGTCAACCCCATAAGTGCAGTGTCGGCTGCAATCCGGAAATCGCAAGCAAGTGCCAGCTCCATACCACCTCCAAAAGCGAAACCGTTCATCATCGCAATCGTAGGTTGTGGCAAGTTTTCAATCGCGGAGAATACTTCACCAATTTTATAAACATTACGCTTCACTTGCAGTTCTGTTAGTGTTTTGCGCTCTTTTAGATCAGCCCCCACACTGAAGGCGTGATCACCAGATCCGGTGAAAATGACGACACGGATATCTGGATTGATGCGAATCGATTCGGTAATCTGCCCAAGTTCGACCAACATATCATAGTTAAATGCATTCATCGCTCCGGGACGATCAAGCGTCACAAAAGCGAGATTCCCTTTTTGTTCATAACGGATTGCTTCCATTTTAAAATCCTCCTTAAGTAAACATATTACTAATTAGAACATACCATTTTTAAGGGAGTGTTGCTATTCCAATTAATTTTACTTTACCGACCTGAAAATAAATTGGTAAACTAACTACTATTTGCTATACTACTAGAAACGGGGGGAGAGCATGGACGATGCAAATATATTCGTAGGTAGACAGCCGATATTGAACCGAAATGGAGATATCTATGCTTATGAATTGCTTTATAGAAACAGTCATAAAAACTTTTATCCAGATGTGGATCCAGATCAAGCGACAATTAGATTACTTGTTAATACTTTTTTGACAATTGGACTCGAGAAAGTGTCAGGGAAAAGTTTGTCATTTATTAATTTTACAGGTGAATTACTCACGCAAGATATTATTTCAAGCCTCGACCCCAAACGAGTCGTCATTGAAGTTTTGGAAACCGTTGAAATTACCCCCTTACTCTTAACTAAATTGCGGTTGTTGAAAGAGATGGGTTTTAAGTTGGCACTAGATGATTTTATCCTTCAGGAACAATATAGTGTACATAGTGAATTGTTCAATCTAGTCAATTTCATCAAGGTAGACTATTTGAATACGACACCAATCGAACGGTTAGAAATCGAAAAATTAATTATGAAGTATCCTTCCATTGTGTTGCTCGCTGAAAAAATAGAAACGGAAGAACAATTTGAAGCCGCAAAGGCTTCGGGCTATAGCTTGTTTCAAGGGTATTTCTTTTCAAAACCAGAGATTGTCACAGGAATCGAAATTCCATCGAATGTCGTTCTTCAATTTCAAATTATTAAGAGGCTCCATTCAGAACCACTGAATATCGATGAAATCGTGGGACTCATCATGCATGATGTTTCACTGACTTATAAATTGCTTAGATTGATTAATACTTACGCATTTGAGGTACTGAAAAAAATTAGTTCTATTAAACAAGCCATCGTTCTTATCGGTTTGCGTGAAACAAAGAGATGGATACAAGTTCTGGCATTGCGCGAAATCGGGGAAGGCTCAGGAAATGGTCGTACAAGAGCGCTTGTCGATTATTCGCTAACGCGGGCCAAGATGTGTGAACTTTTAGCGAGGCGAGATGGTCAGGAGAACCCAGAAGAATACTTCCTTGCAGGCATGTTTTCTCTGATTAATGTCATTATGAAGCGAGACTGGGATGCTGTCTTTCATCTCATTCCATTATCTGACGAAGTCGTACGCACAGTAAAAGGGGAGCGGACAGAAATGACCCCGTATCTTCAACTTACCGAAGCGGTTGAGCGCTTTGACTGGGAACGTATTGAGGAACTTACTTCGAAAATGGGTATCACGCAACCGGAGTTAAGCAAATATTCATTAGAAGCACATCACTGGGCACAAAGCCTGCAGCAATAGAAACGTATCGTCAGTTCCTTTTTTAATGGAGCGGGCGATTTTTGTTTTTACGGTGTCCGCTCTGTTTTCATCGCCTTACATATTTAAATACCTATTTCACCTCATTTTAGGTAGAATAGATGATAGGAGTTGATGTGAATTTGAAAACAGCAATTGTTACGGATAGTACGGCCTATTTGCCTGCACATATAATGAAAGAATTAGACATTCGGATGATCCCGTTATCAGTGACATTAAACGGGGAAGCGTTCGATGAGGAAATTGATATCCTATCACCCGATTTTTACGATAAAGTACGAGGAGACGGCCCGCTGCCAAAGTCTTCACAGCCACCAATCGGCAAATTCGTTGAACTGTTCGAGTCACTGAAAGGCACGTACGATGCAGTTATTTCCATCCATTTATCAAGCGGCATCAGTGGAACATATGCAGGTGCTGGGCTAGCAGGCGATATGGTGGAAGGCCTGGACGTCTATCCGTTCGACTCGGAAATTTCCTGCTATATGCAAGGATTTTACGTACTTCGCGCGGCGGAACTTGCGAAAGAAGGAATGGCACCCGATCTAATCATCACTGAGTTGGATGAAATGAAACAGACGATGCGCGCCTACTTCATGGTGGACGACCTGACACATCTGCAACGCGGTGGTAGACTCTCCGCTGCACAAGCACTGATCGGGGGACTTCTCCAAGTAAAACCATTGCTCCATTTCCAGGACAAAGTGATCGTGCCGTTTGAAAAGATCCGGACACGCAAAAAGGCGATGAAACGGATTGTGGACTTGCTAACGGAAGATGCAGCGAAAATGCCACTCGAGGCGGCAATCATTCACGGCAACCGGCCGGAAGATGCCGAAGTATGGCTAGCAGCCCTTTCAGAGCAATTACCAAATGTTAAATTCACCGTCAGCCATTTCGGACCTGTGATTGGTACTCATTTAGGGGAAGCATCAATGGGGCTTGGATGGGTAAAAAGAAAGGTCTAAGCGGCTGCTTAGACTAGACCAAATAAGAACGATATAAACAAAGAATTGAGGTGTTGCAAATGACAAATACTTTCGATCCGTCAGTCAGGGACTTCCTGGCTGGCCGTATTTGGCTTCGCTTGCACACCCCTTTTCGAATTGAAACAATCGATGCCCACATTACATCCGGGCATATCAAAACCATCCAAGGCATCACATCAACCAAAGCCTATGCCCATCAAACCAAACACTTCTGCAAACGATGTGAAAACACCCTCCAATCCCGCTTTACAACTTTCGACTGCGCAAAATGTGAAGGCCCTTGCACGTATTGCAGGCACTGCCTCAAAATGGGTCGTGTTTCCACATGTACGGAACTGATCGTCTGGAATGGAGAACAGCCAATATACCCGACAGCCCACATCATTGCTTGGCAAGGCACACTCACACTGCGACAACAGCAAGCATCTGACGAACTGACAGCTAGCAATTCCAAACGCATCCCACACCTCATCCATGCCGTCTGCGGTTCTGGAAAAACAGAAATCCTATTCGAGCCAATTTACAAGTTGTTAACAGAAGGCAAACGGGTTTGCATCGCTGCCCCCCGTGTAGATGTCATTCTAGAACTAGAACCGCGCCTCCGTGCGGCGTTTCCGCAAACAGCAATCGAAGCGTTATATGGCGGGGCAGAAGCAACAACGCAATCCGCCCAACTCATCCTCGCAACGACACATCAGCTTTACCGTTTCCATCACACCTTTGATGCCATTTTTGTCGATGAAGCGGATGCATTTCCATATACAGCCGAGGAAACATTAAGAAGAGCCGTTCGAAAAGCAGCGAAACCGGCAGCACCCGTCCATTTTGTCACCGCTACACCATCGGACAAACTACTGGCCGACATTAAAAAAACTGGACAAGTTTCAACCATCAATCGTCGATACCATGGACATCCATTACCTATCCCACGGTATGACGCCTTATGGAATTATGAAAAACATATTCAAAAAGGGAAGCTGCCAAAAAAACTCGCCAACTGGACGGAAGAGCGACTACGACGAAAAGAACCATTCCTGATCTTCTTCCATCACATCGTTCTTATGGAGCAGGCGGAACCTCTATTCAAAAAACTGGACGCACGTATTCACGCTGTCCATGCATCGCATCCTGATCGGAAAGAACATGTCCAAGCATTGCGCAACAAAGAAGTACCCGGTCTTTTGACGACGACAATCTTAGAGCGCGGAATCACAATTCCAAACGTCCAAGTCGCCGTCATCGGTTCGGAACAACTCATTTTCAACAAAGGCGCACTTATCCAAATTGGAGGACGTGTCGGGCGTTCCGTGCAACATCCAACAGGCGATTTCGTCCTCTTTCACCACGGCATCACTTATGCAATGGACGAAGCGAAAAACGAAATCATCCAGTTGAATAAAGGAGGTGTTCGCACATGAACAGTTGCCTCCTTTGTGAAACACCGATTGCCTCAAACCCATCATGGAAAGCTCTGATTGGACTCGATAAGCAAACGAATATCTGCCAAGACTGTTCAAAAAAGTTCCAACATGCCGACATAAAGAATGAAGAACCTTTTTTGGATCAAGTTACTTCACTCTATAAATACAACGAAGCGATGCGTGAATACCTACACCAATTCAAATTTCTCCAAGACGTCGCATTAGCAAGCGTCTTCGCAAATGAACTGCGCACATACTTAACAGGAAACGCTACAATCGTCCCAATCCCGATGCATCCTGAAAAAAGGATTGCGCGAACATTTGCCCATGTCGACGAACTGTTAAAAAGCGCCCGCGTCCCTTTTACGCATCTGCTTGAAAAAACAGGTACCGAGGCGATGGGGGAGAAAACGAAAGAACAACGGCTTGCAATGGAACCACTATTCAACCTCAAACCAAAAACGATAATTCAACTGGGCACATACATATTAGTCGATGATATTTATACAACCGGCACTACGCTTCGTCACGCGGCAACCGTTTTAAAAGAAGCAGGTGCCACGCGTGTCGAAGCAGTTACACTAATCCGTGCAGAACGATGAAATGACAGGAGATGGACCAAATGGCAGAACTGCGAGATTGCCCAAGATGCGGCGAGTTTTTCAACTTTACAGGGATAAGGGAAGTTTGCGCGAAGTGTGCTGCGGATGAAGAGAAAATATATGAAGTCGTATACCGTTTCTTGAGACGCCGCGAAAACAGGGCGGCAACAATTGAACGGATCGTCGAAGTGACTGGCGTCACTGAAACCATGCTCCACCAATGGGTGCGTAAAGGGCGACTCCAACCAGCTTTATTTCCAAATCTCGGTTATCCGTGCGACAATTGCGGTAAACTAACGAATACAGGGAAACTATGTATCGGCTGTTCAGCAGATATTAAAAATAACCTTAGAACATTTGAGGCGGCCCAGGAATTCAGGGATGCAGTCGATGCAAATGACAAAGCAACCTACCATGCGGAGCGTAAACGAAATTAGAAAGAAAACCGGCAGTTTTGACTGACCGGTTTTTCCTATATATAAAGCGCTTTCGCTTTTCGTTCAAAAGACCCTAAACGTTCACGAATTTATGCCGAAATAAAGGAAGAAGAGTCACATACCATTTAAACATTTAACGAAAGGAGCACGATGTAGATGAAAATCGAAAAGTTCAATCTCCCTGCCATTAACCCGTACAAAGCGAATCAGCTGAAGGCGGAACAGACAGAGCAGAAAGCAAAAGTGAAAACAGACAAACTCGAAATTTCATCCGAAGCAAAACAACTGTCCGAAAAGTCATCATTTACAATAGAAAGAAATGAACGTGTCCAAGAATTGAAAGCACAAGTTCAAGCGGGAACATACGAAGTTAATCCCGAACAGCTTGCTGCCAATTTGGTCAAATACTTCAAACCGTAAAACTGTGTACTATGAAAGTAGGAAGAAAACATGTCTATCACAACGATCCTGGCGTCACTCGACAGCCTAGAAAAACTTCATAGAAGTCTGCTGAGACTCGCATATGATAAGACCGGACTCATCAAGAGCGGGGACATGGATGAACTCGACCAGCTGTTGAAAGACGAGCAGGCACATTTGGCTGCCATCGTACAGATGGATACTCAAAGGCAACTTACTGTATCTCAATATTTAACTGATCAAGGACGATCAGTGCCGCTCAATCCGACCGTCACCGACTTGCTCGACGTCGTACCGGAAGCGGACAAGAAAGGCCTTGAGGAGGCGAGGGACCGTCTCCTGCATGCGATTCATGACTTGAAATGGCAAAACGACCTTAATCAGAAGCTGACCTATCAGTCACTTCAGTTCGTGAATCTATCGCTGGACATGGTCAGACCGCGCCCGGAGGCGGTCAACTATTCAAAAACAGAAGTAAGCGGAAAAAGAGTATCGAAAAGTAAAGTTACTTTTGATACAAATGCCTGAGGAGGAAAAACATGTCTACATTTATGGGACTTGAAACAAGCAAACGCGGACTGTTCACACAGCAGTCCGCACTTTACACAACAGGACATAACATCAGTAACGCCAACACGCTCGGCTACTCACGCCAGCGCGTTAACATGGAAGCAACAGCAGGATTCCCTGGTGTTGGTCTAAATGCCGGTACAATGCCGGGAT
>DYWT01000234.1 GCA_020742515.1 Sporosarcina psychrophila | reverse complement strand
TCCAGCGAAGGCGTCTACTGGGGTCGCCGAAGCAATGAGACTGACAGCGGTTTTCTGTCTGGCTCATTGCGGGAGGCATCCCCAAGAGCCGAGCGCTGTTGGTAAGAGTCACAATAGTAGAGTTAGTAAATAGAGACTCATATTGAGAGTTTTAAAACAATTTAGGTACCTAAGTAGTTACGAAATAAGTTAATAGACTACCTTAGTCTTATCATTAAAAAATCTCAGTAACGCGATGCCTATGGATAAAATCCCTATTATTAGACAAGTATTGAAAAGTATTTTCAGACCCGTTGTAGGGGAATCAGATAGGAATCCACTTAAGAACAGAAATAAAAAACCAATACAAATTAAAAAATAAGAAAAAATCTTAACATTACGCTTGAGTAGAATAAATCCTATGAGGACTATAAGATAAGTGCTGCTAAGTAACATCAGTAAAGGAAATGTAGGTGCAAACTTAGCTGCATATACAAAATGGTCGATTGGTAGAATATCATTTATGGAATCCACTGAGCCATTCGCCATCTGAGAAAAAATTGCTGTATGTTTCCATTCCCAAGGTTCAGTTACTATGGTGCCGCCTTCATACCAGGCAGCGCCAGTAGAAAGTAATAAAAGCACTGAAGCAAAACCAAGTTGGATAATAATTTTAAAAGACACTTTATTCACCCCTCCTATATTTTAAGATTAACATTACCTTACAATGAAGTGGAGTTACAATGACCAACGCAGAACTAAAGTGTCAAATGAGATACGTGAAAAAACTCGCCTTTTAGACCTTAGTCTTGTAAGACGAGTTCATATCTGTCACTTTTAAATCCATTTTACAAGTTTATAGGTAGTTTTCTTACCCCTCTAACAATCATACCCGAGCGCCATTCAAGATCATTTATAGTTACATTCAATTTACTATTTGGGTAACGCTTTATAAAGCTATTGATTGCAATTTCACCTTCTAAACGGGCAAGTGGTGCACCTAGACAAGCATGAATCCCTTTTCCAAACGCTAAATGTTTGCTCTTTTCCCGAGTTATATCAAAAATTTCCGGATCTTTAAATTGATTTGGGTCATGGTTAGCCGAATTAAGAACGACGATAACTAAATCACCTTTACTCATTGATTTCCCTTTAAATTCTAGATCTTCAGCCGCCCACCTAGAAGTACTAAATTCAACTGGATCATTGTAGCGAAGAAATTCTTCTATTGCATTATGAATTAATTCTGGCTGACTTTGTAGTAACTTTAACTGTTCAGGATGTTGTAATAAGGCCAATATACTATTACCAATTAAATTTACGGTTGTTTCATGGCCTGCAATAATTAAAAGTGATACAACTCCATATAACTCTTGTTCGGTTAGTTGGTCTCCTTGTTCTTCAGAAATAATTAACTTACTAATTAAATCATCACCAGGGTTTTCACGAGCAACCGCAAACCTTGTACCAAGATATTGAACAAAATCATTCATGTGTTTTTGGATGTGTTGTGCATACTCACCATTCGAACCTTCAATCATCGAATTAGACCAAATGCGAAAATTATCTCGATCTTCTGTTGGGATCCCGAGTATTTCACAAATGACGATAATCGGTAATGGAAAAGCGAATTCAGTAATTAAATCTACTTCTTCTAACCCTTCTAGTTCGTCAAGAAGTTCATTGGTGATTTCTTGTATACGCTCTCTCATGCCAGCTATCATTTGTGGAGTGAATGCTTTTGACACAAGTCCCCTCAATCTTTTATGGTCAGGCATATCAGCAAAAAGCATATTTTGGCTAAAAATACTGCTATGCCCCTTATCGCTCTCGTTAAGCTTTGTAAAATCTTTAATGAACCTTTGATCCTTTAATGCTGCAAGCGCATCCTCATATCTTGTGATTATCCAAGCGTATTGACCATCCGGAAGTAATACATAAGAAACAGGTTCTTCTTCCCTAAGCATTGAATATGCCGGGTAAGGATTTTGAGTAAATGTTTTTGTAAATAAGCTCTTTTTTAAGGATTCGATTGAATTCATTTGTAGATCCCCTTTCAAAATAGCACTTCTTTTAAGACAATTTCGAGTAATGATATCATACCTTGCCCCATAGTCACTTGCTTAATTCAAACTGGTTATTCGACTTTCACATACCATACTTGAAGATGCAATTGTAAAAGAATATAAATCAAGGCTACTACATTTGAATATATTTTAACAGGATTTACCTTGTTTGAAGGAAGATGAGTGACGAAAAAATTGCCAATCGAAAGACGTATCGTACTAGCAATTTCTAAAATGGAATCAAAGTCTAAGTCTTACATCATTGCACACGATTTTGGCAACCCAGATAATACGGGTAACAACTCGCTAGAAGGGGAAATAAAGTACAGGTCTAGCAACTGGCGCATGCCAGAAGCGCAGTTTTAGAAAGATGTCGATAATGGGATTGCGACAACAGTTGCACCAAATCAGCAAAAGCGTTCCGTTTACAGATTATTGTGGGCAGGCCGTTTCTTGATTTGTCGAAATAAAGAGGTATTTTCATTGAAAGAGTCGAATGATGCTATAAGGAATTATGGAAGTCTTAGTTGAATTTAAATAAAGGGGTGATAAATGTGCCTGAAACTTCAAATGAAACTGTAAATAGTAAAATGAATCAATTGTTTGATGACCAAAAGCATGCTCTCCTTCATGTTCTGTATAAGTATAATGGAATGGAAAATTACATTACACAGCTTTTGAGTTATGTACAAGATGGCATTGTAGCGGGGGATTACGTGATTCTCATTGAAAATTCTCGTCTTTATCCTATTATTCGTAAAGAACTGAGCACACGTTTAACGAAAGATCAAATGGAGTTCATACACTATGTAAACAGTCTAGAATTTTATTGGTCAAGTGGAAGTTATCATCCTCCTTCAATCGCTGATTACTTTAGTAAGACAGTTCAGCCCTATGTGGAAAATAAAACCTCATTTCGAGCATGGGCACATGTCGAGTGGGCCACTATGGAAGAGCCATTGCATCTTATAAAAGATTTAGAGGAAATTGTGGACGAAGCCGTAAATCTGTTGTCGTTTCCATTAATTTGTGCGTACGAAGGAAATAAAATGCCAGACTACCTCAAAACAAGTTTGATGGAAACACATCCCTATGTTCTACTGGAAGATGATTTCATCGTCTCAGATCAATATCAGGCAACGAATACAATAAAATAAAACACGCTTAGGAGAATTTCCTAAGCGTGTTTTATTTCTGCGAACAAGCGTGTCTATTGAGTGAACAGTGGTTCAAATAATATTTAGTGGGGTTTCTCAAGTTCTTTTTTGGTGTTACTAAAATTTAATTAAAAAGGCCCGTTTGGACGGTAAATATAAAAGATGAAAAATTACGTCTGTTGATTAATCATTACTACTAACACCTTCTCCAGGCTCAAAAGGTTTTATTAATTATAAGTAAACACCTATTTGTAATTGAGTCGAATAAGAAAACCCTTTTGAAATCCATAAAATGTACACACGATATACACAGGAGTACTCCATACTTGGTCTAGAAAGTACAATAAGGAGGTGTAGTGTACATGAAAATAGATGAGCATCCATGTCCATAGTTAAAGGACGACATGGATAGATGTGGAGGGTGAGGCAATGAAACGAAGAATATTGTTAGTCGAAGATGATACGCTGATGCGTGAGTTTATAACGGATTATTTCAAAAAGGAGCAATGGGAAGTATACGAAGCGGAGAACGGTATGCTCGCACTGGAGATTTTTGAACAAAATTCCATTGACCTGATTGTTTTGGATATTATGATGCCGGAAATGGATGGGTGGTCGGTATGCAGGCGCATTCGCAAGAAGTCGGACGTACCAATTATTATGATCACGGCAAGGGTGGAAGACGATGATCAATTGATGGGATTCGAGCTTGGTGCTGATGAATATGTGACGAAGCCTTTTAGTCCGAGAGTATTAGTAGCTCGTGCTACCGCATTGATGAAAAGAACGGAAGGGACGATTGGTCGTGAAGGAGATATGGTTACCTTTGGAAATCTAGTGGTAAATAGAATGGCCCATGCTGTTTCCTTGGCGGGGAATACGATTTCTCTGTCTCCGAAGGAATACGATTTACTTCTCTTTCTTATCAAGCACTACGGTAAGGTTTTGTCCCGTGATTACATTCTGAACGCGGTATGGGGATACGATTATTTAGGGGATTTGCGGACAGTAGACACTCATGTCAAAAAGTTAAGAGCTAAGCTTAGGGACGAAGGCAGATATATATGTACCGTCATTCGCGTGGGCTATAAATTTGAGATGGAAGCATGAGGAAACAAGGTGTTGTCCTAAAACTTTTCGTGGTAACATCTCTTCTGATTATAATTGTTTTTTCCCTTGTGATGCTTGCGGAAGGCTTGTTTTTCGATCGGTTTTATCGAATGTCCAAAATCAATGCAATTGAACAGAACATGAGCCACTTCGAGGATCAATACAAACGGGTTGAATCCGATAAACACCAGATTTCAAGACTGCTTGGCGCATTTATGAATGATAATGATACGAGTACTTCCATTTTAAATCATCGGTTTGAACGGACCAGCATAAATCCTTATTTTCTGGAGTTACAAACAGCCAGTCAGACCATTACAATTCGTATACCCACGGATGGAATGGAGCAAGGTGCTATTCCGAATGGGATTCAAGTCGGCGAAACACTAGTGGTAGACGGTATATTCATGGACGAGGACGATACCATTATGCAGCTTGTTGCCATACAGCAGAATAACGAAGACCTCGTTGATGGACTGGTACGAGTGAAGGGAAAGATAACGGATCTGATGCTTCCCGAGCAGCGCTCGTACAACCCTCTATATCAAGATACCCTTATCGATGAAGCGCTACGGGACTGGATGCCGAAGCTGGAACAATATGAATCTCGTTTGCAAGACGGTTCGCCTATTCAGGCGGAATGGATAGATAATTGGAGCGGTGTCCAATACGCTATTCTGATTAAATCGCTAGCACATAGTGAAAATACAGAACGTTATTTATTCGTCATGACTTCTCTACAACCAGTTGGGGAAGCAGTCGAGATACTCAAGAAGTATTTTGTATATTTGACGCCGGTAATTATTATGCTCACCATTATTCTATCTTTGATTTACTCGAGAATTGTATCCCGTCCGTTAGTTACGCTAAACCGTGCTGCCGCGCGACTCGCCAAGTTAGATTTTACCATGGAGCCTGAAATTCATTCGAAGGATGAATTCGGGGAGCTGTCGCGCAATCTAAATGCGTTGTCTCAGAATTTAGATACGACCTTAAAGGAACTTACTAATATGAATGTGAAATTACAAGTGGAGATGGAAGAAAAGCGGCGATCCGAGCAACTTCGTAAAGAGCTAATCGCGAACATATCGCATGAATTGAAAACCCCTTTAGGCATTGTAAAAGGTTTCGCAGAAGGGTTGCAGGATGGAGTAGCGAGCGACAAAAAAGACCGTTACCTGAATCACATCGTGAATGAAACAGATCGGATGAATGCTTTAATAATGGATATGCTGGAGCTCTCCAAATTCGAAGTAAAAGCCATTCATTTAACGCTTAGAAGCGTATCCATGACAAACCTTGTTCAAAATGTAGCTGATTCGTTTTCTCATCAATTAGAGGAAAAGCACCTTCAATACAAGTTGAACAAAGTAGAAGAACTATTTGTAAAGGCAGATTCTAGACGGATTGAACAGGTCGTTCTAAATTTATTGAGTAATGCCATTCGACATGCTGTGGAGAACAGTGTCATTTCCATTAGTATCGAGCGGACATATTCTGGAAAGGTAGTCACGGTAATCGAGAACGCTGGACCGCCCATTGCGGAGGACGATTTGAACCGGGTGTGGGATCAATTCTACCGGATTGAGCGTTCTCGGGATCGTAAATCTGGAGGGACCGGTCTGGGACTCGCGATTGTCAAACATATCCTGGAGCTTCATGATAGCGAGTTTGGTGTAGCGAATACAAATCAAGGCGTCGCATTTTCTTTTACCTTATATGAAAGCAGAGGAGAACCCCATGAATAACAAAAAATACAGCTATATCATTTCAGCTCTGTGCATGCTTCTTTTAACTAGTGGTTGTGCTATGAAATCTGAGTCTGAAGCACCGGAAGCGCAGCCATCTGAAACAAATCAAGACAATACCACCAAAGTAGAGGACGCTTTAGCGGATTCCGGGAATGAAATATTAATTGTAATAGATCAGACCCCAAAACCGATAGAGGGAAATAGTTTCGATTTCGTAGTGAAACAGGTTCCGGAAGGATTCGCGCTAGCCGAAATACAGTGGATTTCCAAGGATAATCTGATTGTAAATTCGGTTCAAGATGCCATTGAACACGGAGCTAATGGGGAAGATGGATTTTACATTAGTGGTGACGGACAATTCTCGGGTTTCATATATCCGGATACGATGAAGGGTGAGGAAGGTCAGGTTGTATTTCTATTCAAAGATTCCGAAGGCAATGAGTTAACTTGGAAAAAGAAATTAACGTTGAGTCCGTCAGCAAACTCTCAGGAGGGGAGTAAGAATGAAAATGCCATTGAGATTCCGCAAGATACGTTAGAGCAATATATGCGGTCTATCGCTAATCAGGATGCTGCAAAGTTGGTCGAGTTATACGGTGGTAGTTACCAAGGACTCATTAACTTATTTCCCGAAACGGACACTAATGACAAATTGAAATTAATTGATCAGTATCTGAAGCTACTGCCAAGGATTTCACTGAATGAAATTCTTGAACAGAACATAGTAAGCAAGGACGAATATAAATTCGTGATTACGTTAAAACAGGAAGACGGAACCTTGTTCCATACGAGGGAGTTTGACGCGATCACCGAAAAGTTTACTTACACAGTTAAACGAGTCGATGGCAAGTTGAAAATTATGGAACTCCCTCCATACCAGTCTTAGTTTGATGGAATTCATGGGATTGGCTGAGGAGGGGCAGATGAAGGTATATCCTTTGTAATGGAAACAGTTAATATCTCAACCTGCATCAAAGCTGTTGTACCATCAATGCCAGCATTAAGGCCTATAGCATCTTTTACTCGTCCTCGAAGCTGTTCATCACTAAGCAATGTTAAGGCAGTGGACATTGCGGGCAAGTCGAGTGTCATGAGTTACATAAAACTCTTTTGGTAATGATTTCATAAGGGATAATCTCTTTTCTCTCTGATGCACTATGGTTAACTATTACTAACGACCTTATTTGGCGTGAATGGCAAGTAAAGTGTCGTCCTTTGCTAGTTACAGAATGACAATGGGAAGTTAATATTATAACTGCCCCATCAACAAGACAAGACGCAATCACAACCAAAACTAGTGAATGTGAAGATAGCTAAAGGAGGACTGTATGTATGACATCTCATGCTCGTATTAAAATACCGGCAGGATTTTGGGCGGGGTTACGTCAATTAGGAATTGCCGCCCACGACGTGGTACGAAAAGCACAACTGCCGCTCACCATTATTACTGAACCAGTTGTCACTACCGCCCAATATTTCGCAATCTGGCAGGCTTATTCCGAACTCATTGATGACACTGCCAAAGGTATTATCAAGCTTGCGACCGTCTTTGAAACAGCCCATTATCCACCGTCCGTCTTAGCGACTTATCACGCTCGTGACTACCGCGATGCTCTAAACCGGATGGCCCGGTACAAACAACTGTGTCCTCCTGAAAACTTACGTATAACCGAGGAGGGCGAGCACTGTACAATCGAACTAAAATGGTCATATACTGAGCAACCCGGCCCGCCGATGCTAGTCGGTATCACGCTGGCATTTCTTCTGGAACTAGGGCGCCGGGGCACAGGTCAAGCTTTGACTGCGAGGTCCGTCGAATTTTCCCACCCAATGGGCGACGTACAGGCACTTGAAGACTACTTCGGCTGCCCTGTCCGGATTGGTGCATACAACCGGTTGAAGCTACATCGAAGAGATCTAGACTGTCCCTTTGTCTCGTACAATGCAGAGTTGCTAGAGATTCTATCTCCCGTACTGGACCAATCGTTGGGGGAGCAACAACGTAGCCGCTCAATCACCGAAATGGTCAAGTGGATCATAAAACAGAGCCTAACGGGAGGGCGCATCGACATTCAGACTACCGCTAGCGAGATGGGGATGAGCGATCGTACCTTGCAGCGCCGGCTTACCGACGAAGGCACGAACTTCAAGTATCTGTTGACACAAACCCGACATGAGCAGGCGCGAGAGTACTTGGAAGATCCCTCGCTCAATATTAAAGAAGTGGCCTTCCTGATTGGATATGAAGACACGAACTCATTCTATCGCGCCTTCCATCTTTGGGAAGGTGATACTCCTTCAAATTGGCGTACTGAACATTTAGGTACAAACTCGATAAATTAAAAGGGGAAATATACTATGAATATGGGATTAAACAATAAAACAGCATTAGTTACAGGATCGACGAAAGGTATAGGAAAAGCAATTGCTATTGAACTTGCCAAAGAAGGTGTTAATGTACTAATTAATGGACGGAATTATGAAGAGGTAGAACGAACTGTAACTGAAATTAAGTCAAAATTCCCGGCTACCTCTCCTCAAAACGCTACAGCCGATATTGTGGATATTCAACAAAGAGAAGAGTTATTTGAAAAGTACCCCAATATTGATATTTTAGTGAACAATATAGGTATTTACGAAATTATGAAATATGAGGACGTTGACGATGAAGTATGGATAAAATATTTCCGGACTAATGTTCTTGCTGCAAATGGATTATCTAAATTTTATTTACCTAAAATGTTGAAAAATGATTTTGGCCGCATTATCTTTATTGCTAGCGAAGAAGCAATTATGCCTTCGGGACAAATGCCTCAGTATTGTATGACAAAGTCAATGCTATTATCATTGTCAAAAAGCTTATCTAAATTAACAATAGGAACAGAAGTTACAGTCAATACGATTATGCCAGGACCAACACTGTCTGAAAATGTGCAGCAAATAATTGAGGGAATGTACACTGATAAAGATATGACTTTTTCAGAAAAAGAGAAAGACTTTATGACTAAAAATCTACCTCAATCTGAAATACAGCGATTTATTAAGCCAATTGAAATAGGTAGATTAACTACATTTGTATGCAGTCCTTATGCATCCGCATTTAAAGGTTCTCCAATTCGCATGGATGGGGGAATGGTACCGACTATTTATTAAATATATCTATATTAATTATGTATCGATTGGCGGACATAAGGTGAAAAGGTAAAAAAAATAATGAAAAAAGACCTCCAAGCACAAGGCCTGAACGTCTTTTTTATAGAGAAACCTCTGTTCCTAAAGGTTTCCTGCGGGTTTGGCACCCAATGGTCCCGACTGGGCTCGAACCAGCGACCCCTACCTTGTCGAGGTAGTGCTCTCCCAGCTGAGCTACGGAACCGGGAATTTAATTGTATATTTGTTTACTGCACATTTTCTATTATAGCGAGTTTGCAATAGAAGTCAACACTTTCTGTAGAAGTTTTATTAAAAAGAGTATAATAGGGAGCAAGACTACATAGTAGGGGGAGTTTCTCATCGACGTTCGATTTTCTTTGCCTTTCAAATATGACTTTAATCGTGCAATTGTCCGGTTGGCGGGAGACCCGGTGAATTCGGTAGATTTGCCAAATCAAATTGTGCGCATTCCGATGGAAGAAGGAAATATTATTACGCTCCAAAGTACAGGAACAAAACAACTTCCGGCATTTACAATAGAAAATGCAATTGATGAAATTCAAATTGAAAAGGTTAAATCAATCTTTCATTTTAATAAATCGCTTGAGGCCATCGAGGCACATTTTGCTGACACAGATCTTGAACCTCTTTTCAGTGAATATGAAGGGACTCCGCTTATTAAAAGTTTTTCAATGTATGGAACCCTTATGAAAAGTATTATTCACCAGCAGCTCAATTTGTCGTTCTCCCATACGTTAACCAAACGCTTTGTGGAATCATTTGGAGATCAACTAGATGGAGTCTGGCGTTATCCATCCCCTGAACGTATCGCATCGCTTGACGTCACTGCACTTCGGGATATGCAGTTCAGCACACGCAAGGCTGAATATGTCATCGGTCTGTCGCAAGCCATTGCAGAAGGTACGCTTGACCTTATACAGTTCGAACAAATGGATGATGAAGAAGTAACTTCAACACTTGTGGCCTACCGCGGTGTGGGACCTTGGACTGCACAAGGTTTTCTCATGTTCGGCCTGGGACGCCCGAATTTATTCCCGCTTGCAGATATTGGTTTGCAAAACGCATTGAAAAAGATCTGGACGATTGACAGAAAACCAACGCAAGATGAGATGCTTGCTCGTTTTCCAGAATGGTCACCGTATTTAAGTTATGCCGCACTTTATCTGTGGCACAGTATTGAAGAAACGAGTTCTTTGGAATAGTACTCAACGTTTATGTAAAACCGAGAAAAGTTCATATATAAAAACAGCTTTTCCATTTTAACCTCGTGGAAAAGCTGTTTTATGGTCCGTCGAAAATCGGTGTCATTGACAAGCGGGTCAAGAGCAATATCAGTGTGCCAGCTCCTGCATTTGTTGTTCCTCATCAAAATAAAGGAAACTTTCCTCTTCTAGTTCTCCAAGACGCTCCTTATTAATGCCTAGCGAAAGATTACCTTCAAATATTGTTTCCCACCAAATGTCAGTTGTTGTCATGTCCATTTCCTCCTTTAGATTCTTTGTTGTTTGAACATTCTATTCCCTGCAATGCTATAATACAAAACATGAAAGACCGAAAAGGAATCGTAAGGCCTATCCTTTTTAATTTTAAAAATAATTGTGGGAAAGGGGATATAATAATGAAAAAAGCTACATTTGCCATCGTTGGTACGGGAATTGTCGGCGAACGGATTATTAACCAATTGCGGGACAATGATGCTGCAATAATTGTGGCGCTGTTTGATGAAAATAAACAGCGTCTTAACGAGATGGTGGATACATACGGACTATTTGCAGCATCCTCATATAAGGAAGTTCTTGCGCTCAAGCCAGACTGGATTTACATCGGCACTCCCCCAGTGGCACACGCTGCACTTAGCATAGAAGCGATTGAAAAAGGCTTGAATGTCCTGTGTGAAAAACCGCTGGCACATGATGCGAAAGACGGATTAGTCATGACGTCGGCTGCGAAGAACAGTGAAATTCAAACGGCCATGCATTTTCCGCTCATGTATAGTTCGTCCGTCAGACATATGATGAAACTTATTAAAGAAGGTGAAATTGGACAAATTGTTCGAATTGAACTGCAAACTTATTTCCCACATTGGCCGCGTCTATGGCAACAAAACCCGTGGATTGCTTTGCGAAAACAAGGTGGCTTTACAAGAGAAGTATTCCCGCATTATCTTCAGCTTATGTACAGGATGTTTGGTCAGCTTTCAATTACCTCGCACCAAACGGTTTATCCTGAAGATGAATCACTTGCGGAGACGAGTGTCCTTGCGATTGGAAAAACAGTAAATGACATTCCGGTCTTCTTGAACGGTGTTTCGGGAATCGGTCAACAAGAAGAACTGTCCTATACAGTATATGGAGATGAGGGTGTTCTGAAACTGCGCAATTGGTCGGAACTTAGCATTGCACAAAAAGACAGTCCTTTTGAGATATTGACTTCCTTCGATACAGTGAAAACGCTTACGGCTGAGTGTGTTAATGCAGTCGATGGTAAAGAAGCGCTACTCGTGTCATTTGATGAAGGACTTGAAATACAAAAGCTGATTGATCTTCTATTAACGTAGTTATGGGATAAAGTGCTAATTTTTGCATCTCGCGGCTATTCTAACTATGATTGAAGGTACAAAAGAATGGAGGGAATAACTTGAACTTTACTGCACAAGATGTGGAAACGATGATTGATTCCCAGCATGCATTTTACTTTTCAGGCGAAACAAGGAGCTATGCATTTCGTAAAGAGATGCTTTTGACATTAAAGGAAGCGATTAGCGCCAATGAAAAAGAAATCACGGAAGCGTTGCATAAGGATCTCCGCAAAAGTTCTTTTGAATCCTATGTGACGGAAATTGGTTTCGTTCTTTCAAGCATTTCCTATATGATCAAACATCTTGAAGAGTGGATGGAAGATGAAGCGGTGAAGACACCTGTTCATCTGCAACCAGCTAAAAGTTTCATTGTCCGGGAACCATATGGATCTGTATTGATCATTGGACCATTCAACTATCCGTTCCAACTTGTCATGGAGCCGCTTGTCGGGGCGATAGCGGGCGGCAATTGTGCAATTGTAAAACCATCCGAGACCTCTGCTCATACGGCTAATATTGTGAAAAAGATGCTGACGGAAATATTCCCGGCCGACTATATCCGTGTTGTAGAAGGGGAGCGCGAAGAGACAGATGTACTTATCCACGCTCCATTTGACTACATTTTCTTCACAGGCAGTGTAGCTGTTGGGAAAGTTATCATGAAAGCAGCAGCTGAACGGTTAACGCCAATAACACTTGAGCTTGGTGGAAAAAGCCCGGCACTTGTCGATCAAACAGCAGATTTACAAAAGGCGGCTGAACGAATTGTCTGGGGAAAGTTTGTTAATACAGGACAGACATGCGTTGCGCCGGATTATATACTCGTCCATCATTCCGTCAAAGAAAAACTTATCAAAGAAATGGTCATCTCTATCCGGAAATTTTATGGGAAAGATGTTTCCGAAAGTCCGGACTATGGCAGAATCGTCAGTGACAAACATTTCAATCGGCTAGTAGAAATAATTGAGAAAGACCGTGCACACGTGATTAGTGGAGGCTCTTCTGACCGTTCGGAACTGTTCATTGAACCAACATTGCTCGATAATGTTTCATGGAATAGCGCTTCTATGGAAGATGAAATTTTTGGTCCTGTCTTACCGATTTTGACGTATGACAATCTTGGAGAAGCGATTTATAGAATTCGTCAGTTGCCAAAACCTCTTGCGGCATATATGTTCACTGAAAATGAGCTAGCAGCGGATTATTTCATTGAAAACCTGCCGTTTGGTGGGGGATGCATTAATGATACAATTTCCCACGTAGGCAATGTCAATTTGCCTTTTGGCGGAGTTGGGTCTTCCGGCATGAGTGCATATCATGGCAAAGCAAGTTTTGATACGTTTACACACGCAAAGTCCATGATGAAAAAAAGTACGTCTTTACCGATGAATCTTGCATTCCCACCATATGGCAATAAAATAAAAATAGTGAAACCGCTCATCCGATAATGGATGGCGGTTTTTTAATGATTTATGGGTAATATAATCGTCGTTTCTGTTCCTATATTCTTCTTGCTGGTCACGGTTATCGTCCCGCCCTGATCGACAATAATCTTTTTTGTAATGAGCATCCCAAGCCCGGTGCCTTCGTTTTTCGTTGTATAAAATGGTTCGTATAGTTTTTCTAGCGTTTCTTGATTCATCCCGGGACCGTTGTCACGGATAATAATGGTAACCGTTTTGTCTTGAAAAGTAACAATGACGTTAATAATGCCATTTTTCAGGAGCGCCTCACATGCGTTTTTAAAAAGATTTATGAAGACTTGTTTCATCCCATCCTCATTGCCGCTTATCATTGAACAGTTTTTTTGTATCTGCATATCGCAGAAAATTGAACGATTCTTAAATTCGGTTTCGAACATTGTTACTATGCCTCTAAGTAGGATTTCAATGTGAAACTCGGAGTAAGTTTTCAAATTCGGTTTTGATAGTGAAAGAAACTCGCTGACAATTAAATCAATGCGGTTTATTTCGCTGGACATGATTTCTGTGTAGGTCCGATATGGATTCGCTGGATCAGCGTTCATCATCTGGACGAAGCCATAAATCGATGTCATCGGATTTCTCACTTCGTGGGCGACGCCTGCTGCAATTGCGCCAATTGCTTTTAGTTTTTCTGTATCGATTTCGAGTTGTTCGGTTTGTAATTTTAGTGTAATGTCACGTGCAATGAAGGACGTGGCCACTAATTTTTGTTCAGCATCATAGATAGGCGCTAATGTAAGTTCGGCGTCAAATACAGTGCCATCTTTCTTCATTTCCTTCGTGCGCAGAAAGTGATAGCTTTTCCCTTCCAAAACTTTCCGAGTTCTTTCTGCAGTTGTCACATCTTCAGAGCTCGGGTATAATCGCGGCGAGTGACCGATACATTCGGCTCGCTTCCAGCCATACATTCTTTCAAATGCCGGGTTGATTGCGACAATATTCTGGTCGAGATCTAGTACGGCGATTGCGTCTTCTGTATGTTCAAAAAAGAGATCGAGATAGCTTTCTCTGGATGTAAGTAAAACATCCAACTTCTTGTTTTCCTTGAAGATATTGTTCCATTCAGGTGTGATTCTGAAAGTATACAGTAGGCAAAGGACCACTGCCAAGCTAAAAATGAAAGCTATATTGGGGAGTAATTGAGTTTCATCCACTGATTTATAAATTGGACTGAATAAGTAAAATAAAACAAACACTTCTATACCCGTAATGACCATAATCAGTATGTTTAACCAAGTGATATTGTAGATTGCGACTAAGGCGACAGGGAAGATAAGATAAAATAAGTTTACTATATCAGGATTTACTAAGTTTGAAATAAATATATATAAAAAGTACCCAATTATTAGAGGGATTCGAAAAGTAAGAGAATTCATACCCGATTTATAAAGGGCAATCAGCACAGTAATGATGAACAATCCGATAAGGGCTGAAATCATTGCGCTATAAAAACCTAAAAAAAGTGACGTGAGAAGATGTACGGTGACGCTAGGAGCAAAAAAAAGTATAATAAACATATTGCGTGAATGGACGATTGTCGAATCTTTCATTAGGCACCTCATAACATTACTTTATACTTATCATACATGATTCGACATTGGGATTGAATTACATATTTTGACGCGAGAGAGAGGGGAAATAGAAATGACGACAACATTTGATGAAAAACGTATTGTTGAACTACTAAAAAGGCTTGTGGAGACACCAAGTCCATCAGGTTATACGGAAAAAGTGATGGGGCTGATAGCGGAGGAACTCGATGAAATTGGGGTAACTCATAAGAAAACAAACAAAGGGGCAATCATCGCAACGATTGAAGGGGCAGATTCAACGCGCCATCGCCTGCTTACAGCGCATACCGATACGCTTGGGGCGATGGTGAAAGAAGTTAAGAGCGATGGTCGCTTGAAGTTGACAATGATTGGCGGCTTCAATTGGAACGCGGTTGAAGGAGAATACTGCCTCATTCATACGGCGTCAGGGAAAGAAGTTCGTGGAACAATCCTTATGCACCAGACTACAGTTCATGTTTATAAAAACGCTGGGACTGCAGAACGAAGCGCGGTAAATATCGAAGTGCGTATTGATGAGAAAGTAACCGATGCAGCTGGAACTCGTGCACTAGGTATTGAAGTGGGGGATTTTGTATCATTTGATCCGCGTTTTGAAGCGACGGACAGCGGTTTCATTAAGTCGCGTCATCTTGATGATAAAGCGAGTACCGCGCTGTTGCTTGGTCTGATTCGTTCATTGAAAGAAGAAGGGGTTAAACTTCCGCATACGACGCATTTCTATATATCTAACAATGAAGAAATTGGTTATGGTGGTAACTCTAATATTCCAATTGAAACTGTTGAGTATATCGCGGTCGATATGGGAGCGATTGGTGACGGGCAAACTTCTGATGAATACACAGTATCTATTTGCGCGAAAGATTCAAGCGGGCCATATCATTATGCGTTGACACAACATTTGACGGGCCTTTGCAAAGAAGGTAACATTCCGTTCAAACTTGATATTTACCCGTTTTACGGTTCGGATGCATCAGCTGCAATTCGAGCGGGCTTTGACGTGAAACATGCATTATTTGGTCCAGGCATCGAATCATCACATGCATTGGAACGGACACATATCGATTCGCTAAAAGCATCAGCACAACTGCTTCACGCATACGTAACTTCATCAATGATGGACTGAACGGAGGGTTTTAATGGAAACGGAAAAGTTGCTTTCAATGTTGCCAGTTAAACAGGTAACAGGAGTTGTTCCGCCGACTGTGACGGATATCGCGGTTGATTCGCGCGCTGTAAATGCAGGAGGAGTCTTTGTCTGCATTGAAGGATTTACAGTGGACGGCCATAATTATGTTAAAAAAGCAGTGGATAATGGAGCGAGGGTTATTGTGGCTTCTAAGCAAGTCGAAGTCGATCTGACTAAAGTTGCTGTCGTTATGGTTGAAAATACGTCACGGGCTATTAGCTTGTTGGCGTCCCGTTTTTACGATTATCCATCGAAGCGGATGACGATGATCGGTGTGACGGGCACGAACGGCAAGACAAGCGTCAGTGGTATTATACAGGCGATTCTTCAGCAAGCTGGTGAGAAGTCTGCCGTTACTGGGACAATCGGTTTTGATTTGGACGGAACGCTTTACGAGACGGAAAACACTACGGCGGATGTACTGACAACACAAGGGATGATTTCCCGTGCAGCGGAAGAAGGATGCACAACGATGACAATGGAAGTATCTTCACATGGTCTCGTGGAAGGTCGTCTAGCTGGTACGGAATTTGATATCGCTGTTTTCACCAATCTAACGCATGATCATCTTGATTACCACGGGACGATGGACAATTATGGTCAGGCGAAAGGACTGTTGTTTTCGCAGCTTGGACAAGACTTGGAAAAGCGTAAATTTGCCGTTGTTAATGCAGATGATGAGTGGAGCAACAAGCTACTGGAAATGACTTCTTATCCAGTTCTGACATACGGTATCCGAAATGAAGCCGTTTTTCGTGGATCGGATATTGAGCTACGGGCAAATGGTACGACATTCAGGCTTACCGCACCTGATGGTGAATTCAGGGTTGACATGAGCCTTATTGGTGAATTCAGTGTCTATAATGCACTCGCGGTTATCGCTGCTTTATATGCCAAAGGTATGATGACTGAAGATATTATTAACTATCTAGGGAAGATTTCAGCTGTCAAAGGGCGAATGGAACAAGTGCCGACTGAATTGCCGATTACAATGTATGTCGATTATGCACATTCACCAGACGCCATCGAAAAAGCTATCGATGCAGTCCTTCCTTATAAAAAGGAAGGAAGCCGTTTGATATTTGTCATTGGCACCGGGGGCAACCGAGACCGGATAAAACGTCCGATTATGGCGGAAAAAGCATCCGTTGCTGATTACGTCGTACTCACGACTGACGATCCGCGGGACGAGCCGTACGACTCAATATTGGCGGAATTAGAAGCAGGCATGAAACATGATCAGTATGCGTGTATTGGCGACCGGCAAAAAGCGGTCCGTCATGCAGTATCAATTGCGGACCATGACGACATCATTATATTCGCAGGTAAAGGTCATGAAGATTACCAAATTATCGGTTCAGTGAAATACCCGCATTCAGATGCCGAAATAGCTCTGGAAGAAGCCGAAAAGAAATTCGGTACAGGGTTGGTTGAAAAATAAGTAAAGACGGAGCTATCCTTTTTTGGGGATGGCTCTTTTTTTGAATAAAGTAGGAAATAGCAACTTGGAATTCCGTCGGTGTCGTGGGATTTCCCGATTCTGTCAGACTGGCCCGCCTTTACTTCGTACATTCCGATAAAAAATTGTTGAAATCATCCTCCATTGTGTCTATGCTAAGAAAAGCAGAACAGAAGGAGACACTATACAATGGACAAGCCTTTAAATGAAGAAATTGCATCTCGCCGTACATTTGCAATCATATCCCACCCGGATGCCGGGAAAACGACAATTACAGAAAAACTCCTATACTTTGGCGGTGCAATCCGCGATGCAGGAACAGTAAAAGGGAAGAAGACCGGGAAATTCGCCACTTCAGACTGGATGGAAATCGAGAAACAAAGGGGAATTTCGGTCACATCTTCCGTCATGCAATTCGACTACGATGGCAATCGTGTCAATATTCTAGATACCCCCGGACACGAAGACTTCAGTGAAGACACATACCGTACACTTATGGCGGTTGACGCTGCGGTCATGATGGTTGACTCTGCAAAAGGAATCGAGCCGCAAACGATTAAACTATTCAAAGTGTGTCGTATGCGCGGAATCCCAATTTTCACTTTCATCAATAAAATGGACCGTCAAGGGAAAGAACCACTTGAATTAATGGAAGAATTGGAAGAAGTGCTTGGCATCCAGTCCTACGCAATGAACTGGCCAATCGGAATGGGTAAAGAATTCCTTGGTATTTACGATCGTTTTAATAACCGTATCGAACAGGTTCGAGTGGAAGATGACAAACGTTTTCTTGCGTTAGATGAAGACGGCGGTCTTGCAGTGCCGCATCCAATGATGGAAACATCTTACTATAAGCAGGCTCTTGAAGACGTTCTCCTTTTAAACGAAGCGGGCAACGACTTTGATGAAGAGAAAATTGCAATAGGGGAACTGACACCTGTATTTTTCGGCAGTGCGCTGACGAATTTCGGTGTTCAGACATTTTTAGAAACGTTTTTACAGTTTTCACCGCCTCCGCAACCGCGGATCACTAAAGATAAAACTGAAATTGATCCCTATTCGGAAGAGTTTTCAGGGTTTATCTTTAAGATTCAGGCGAATATGAATCCGATGCACCGTGATCGTATCGCTTTCGTTCGTATTGTTTCGGGTAAATTTGAACGCGGGATGACCGTAACGGTTCCGCGCATTTCGAGAACATTTAAACTTACACAGACAACGCAGTTTCTTGCAGATGATCGTGAAATAGTAGATGAAGCGGTTGCCGGGGATATAATCGGGCTTCATGATACAGGGAACTACCAAATTGGGGATACAGTAATCGGCGGTAAATCAAACTTCCTATTTGATGCACTACCGCAATTCACACCGGAGCTCTTCGTTCGGGTAACTGCGAAAAACGTTATGAAGTCCAAACATTTCCATAAAGGGATTTTACAACTTGTGCAAGAAGGAGCAATACAGTATTATCGAACGCTTCATACTGAGGATGTATTGCTTGGAGCAGTTGGTCAGCTTCAATTTGAAGTTTTTGAACACCGCATGAAGAATGAATATAACGTTGAAGTGCGTATGGAGCACGTCGGTTCAAAAGTTGCTCGCTGGATTGTAAATGAAAGTGATGTGAAGGAATCAATGGCAGGACAACGTGCTATGCTCGTAAAAGACCGTCATGACAAACTCGTATTTCTGTTTGAAAACGACTTCGCGATGCGCTGGTTCCATGATAAGTATCCTGAAATCGAGCTATACAGTCTTTTATAAACCTTAAGCCCGGCAGGACGGACCATCCGTCTCGCCGGGTTTTTTTATCGAAAGGCGCTCTGGTTTGAAGTCAACCCCATCTTTCATTATGATTAATGGAATGAAGCTTGTGGGAAGAAAGGAATGTATACATGAAAATCAGTGATTTTTCTATAAAAAGACCTGTCTTTACGGTTGTGATTATGTTTCTAATTATCATTTTAGGAGCAGTGTCATTTTTTCGTATTCCAGTAACGCTCATTCCTGAGCTGAACCCGCCAATTGCTGTCGTGGTGACAAGTTATCCGGGTGCTTCACCTGCAGAGGTGAGCGAGAAAATAACAAAACCGCTCGAAGCGACCTTATCGACTTCACCAGGATTGAAATCAATGGAATCCACTTCGCAGGAAGGGGCTAACTTCATCTTGCTCATGTTTGACTGGTCGACAAAAATCGATGATGTCCAGCTCGATATCATGCAGAGGATTGATCAGATCCCAGTTCCAGAAGGTGCAGATAAACCGCGATTCATGAAATTTGATCCTTCCCAGTTCCCGGTTATCCAATTATCATTGCGTGCAACAACGGAAGATACTGATATCCGGAAAATTGCAGAGCAACTGGAGACTGAATTACGGAGGACGACAGGCGTAGCAAGCGTTTCCGTTTCGGGTCAACTGATAGAAGAAGTTCAAATTATTCTGGATCAGAAAAAACTTGTAGCGAACGGGCTTGAACAAGCCGATATCGTCCAGATGATCCAGGCCAATAATGTGTCCATGCCTGGTGAACCGATAGAAACGAAAGACGGCAAGCAACTCACAACCCGTATCGTCAGTACATTGACGACTATATCTGATATTAGGGGCATCCAGGTTGGTGCGAACCCACTGAACGGCGCTAAAGTAACGATTGGCGATGTTGCGGATGTAGCGCTTGTTGAAGCTGAGTCTGCCACGGAAACGCGTGCTAATGACCAGCAGGCTGTTCTAATGTCTGTGTTGCAAGAATCCGGGGCAAACACAGCGGATGTATCAACTGCATTCAAAGAATCGCTCGACAACCTTTTGAAAAAAGAAGAATTTAAAGGTGTCGAATCCGATATTCTATTTGACCAGGGGGACTATGTAAAGCTTGCTATCGGGAATATTGGCCAGTCGCTTATTTTAGGTGGTATTTTTGCCATGCTTGTTTTGTTCTTCTTCCTAAGGGGCATAAAAAGCCCAATCATTATCGGTGTTGCAATTCCCTATTCGGTAATCGTCACATTTGTCCTTATGTATTTTGCGGATTTCTCGCTTAATATTATGACACTTGGTGCCCTTGCGCTTGGTATAGGAATGTTAGTTGATAATTCGATTGTTGTGATTGAAAATATTGAGCGGCATCTAGCTATGGGCAAAGAACCGAAAGTTGCGGCCTCTGAAGGTTCGAAGGAAATCGGTGGTGCTATTATTGCGTCAACTTTAACGACACTTGCCGTATTTGTTCCTGTAATTTTCATCAGCGGACTGATTGGACAGATTTTTACTGAATTTGCCTTGACGATTTCCTTTAGCTTATTTGCGTCACTTGTCGTTGCGTTGACGGTAGTGCCAATGATGGCGAGTCGTATGCTAAGAAAACCAACGAGAAATATAGAGGCACGGAGACGCCGATCAAAAGGTTTAAATAACTTTGAAAGATCGGTGAAGTGGTCATTAAAAAATCGTTCTGTTGTGTTGCTATTTACACTGGTTGTGCTCGTATTAAGTAGCTTTGCTTTAACTAAAGTAGGGACAGAGTTTTTGCCCGCTACAGACGAGGGATTTGTTACGATTACAGTGAAGTTGCCGAATGGTTCATCTCCAGCGGCGACAGATGAAGTAGTAAAACGAATCGAAGCGCAATTGAAAGAGGAGCGAGACGTGGAGGTATACGTCAGTCTAGTTGGCGGAACGCAACAGGACATCGCGCAAGGGACATCTAAAGCGAACATTGCAGAAATATCCGTGAAGCTAGTGCCAGTTGCGGATAGGGAACGCTCGATTTTTGAATTCGTAGACGATGTACAACCCGAAGTGTTGGATACTGTTGGGGAGGATGTAAAAGTCGGCTTCAATATGCAGACTGCGGCGGGTTCAAACCCGAACTCATTAACGTTTTCATTAAAAGATACCGATGAAGTGCGTCTTAATGATGTGGTTGCGAAGTTGAACAGTAAACTTGTTGAGCTTAATTCCGTAACAGAAGTGACTAATAATATCCAAAATACAGTTCAAGAAATCCAAATTGAAGTGGACCGTGAAAAAGCATCTGCCAAAGGATTAACACCTTATCAAATTGCACAGACAGTAAACAGCGTCACCCGCGGTTCATTAGCTACGCAGATTATTGGGAAAAATGAAGAAGTGTTCGCTGTCTATGTGAAATACGATGAACAATTCCGTAACAGTATGAATCAGTTGAAAAAACTGAAACTGCGTACGTCTGCTGGCACATTTGTGACACTCGGAGAAGTTGCAAAAATCGATATTGCAGAAGGACCTGTTTCTATCCAACGTGTCGATCAGGCACATTCGGTTACATTCAATTTGAAATATGAATCGTCTCAGTCACTTGGCGATATGACGTCGAAGGTGAATGCCGCGATTGATGAGCTTAAGTTGCCGGAAGAAATTGAACGTACATTTGGCGGTGATAGAGAGTTATTCGAAAGTGCGATCGATGACATGGTCATGGCGCTATTATTGGCTGTAGTACTTGTCTACATTGTTATGGCCGCACAGTTTGAATCATTCAAATATCCGTTTGTCATCATGTTCTCTGTGCCGCTTATGATTATTGGGGTAGGCTTAGGTCTATTTCTAACGAGTACCCCAATCAGTGTTACCGCGATAATCGGAATTCTCGTTCTTGTGGGGATTGTGGTCAACAATGGGATTGTGCTCGTCGATTATATTAATAAGCGGAAAGATGCGGGTCTCAGCTCTTATGATGCCATCATTGTCTCGGCCAAGGATCGGTTGCGACCAATTCTTATGACGGCAATGACAACCATTCTAGGCTTACTGCCCCTTGCGCTGGGTATCGGAGAGGGCACTGAAATGAATCAGCCGATGGGAATTGCGGTCATTGGCGGGTTAATTAGCTCAACCCTATTCACGCTGTATATTGTCCCCATCATTTATAGTCTATTTGATCGACAAACAAGAAAACGCGCGGTCGAGAGTAAATAATCAAAGAGCCTCCTTAATTAGGGAGGCTTTTTATTTGCAGTGATAATGAAGAAATAAACTCGTTCTAGACTTTATATGTAGAACAAATGAATACGGCGTATGCGCTTTACAAGGGCTTTTGGGAGGCCACGAAAAAAGCCCCATACTTAGAATGAATTAAAATTCCTGCTAATATCGCTTCGACGCTTTGTGGATGCCTCCCGCGATAAGCCGGAAAGAAGAGCACTTTCAGTCTTATCGCTCCGGCTACCACGAAGTCGCGCCTTCGCTGGATGGTGTATGTGAGAAAGCGCATTTCGGTATCGGGGAAGAGACCTGCAACCTAGCGTGCCATAAATCGATTGAATGTGATCAACGAATGTCCCAGTACAAGAGGAATGAATTAGAAATCGTGCTAATACCGCTTCGACGCTTTGTGGATGCCTCCCGCGATAAGCCGGAAAGGAGAGCACTTTCAGTCTTAACGCTCCGGCTACCACGAAGTCGCGCCTTCGCTGGATGGTCAATTTGAGAAAGCTATTTCGTTTTCAGGGATGAGACCTACAATCCGGAGTGCCCTAAATCGATTGAATGTGATCAACGATTGTCCCAATACCTGGAGTGAATTAGAAATCCTGCTAATACCGCTTCGACGCTTTGTGGATGCCTCTTGCGATAAGCAGGAAAGGAGAGCACTTTCAGTCATATCGCTCCGGCTACCACGAAGTCGCGTCTTCGCCGGGTGGTCTATATGAGAAAGAGCATTTTTTTCGGGGATGAGACCTACAACCTGGAGTGCCATAAATCGATTGAATGTGATCAACGAATG
>DYWT01000233.1 GCA_020742515.1 Sporosarcina psychrophila | reverse complement strand
CGCGATAAGCCGGAAAGGAGAGCACTTTCAGTCTTATCGCTCCGGCTACCACGAAGTCGCGCCTTCGCTGAAAGGTCTATTTGAGAAAACGTATTTCGTTATCTGTGATGAGATCTGCAACCTAGAGTGCGTCTTTCTTGAAACTAATTATATATGTTGAACTATTGAATCTGGTGTATAAACTTAGCGCAGGCGCCGCAAAGTCATCCTCAAAGCGCCAAGCGTTTTACAATCCACACCCCGAATTACAACTCGACTATTATTGAGTACCACAACAGATTCAATAAGATTCTTTATTTCAACATATATTATAGATAACAAAAGGCGACGCTTCCATTATGGGTGTCCGCCTTTTTGTTTGTCATATTAAGAACGTTAGTTCCATATATTGTTGAAAAGGAGGGAAAGAGTATACGTGATCAATTGATCAAGTCAGTAAAATACAACGAGTCACTCGACATGATATACATGACGAATGACGGTCAAATCAGTAAAAGGCGAATAAGAGCGCAACAAGTTGGTGAGGTATCGTTTCGTGCATATTGTTTTCTGCGTAAATCCACTCGCACTTTTACAATCGAAAACGTGCTGGCACTTGTTCCTGTTACAGTGAATGAAAATAGGATGATCTATATTAGTTGAAGTATTGAATGCGGTGTTTAAATTGGGAGAAGGGCCTTGCGGGGGAACCGAAGCGGGTTGAGGGATAAATTTATAACCTTACCACTTTTAGAGAGGTTTGGTGTGGATTTTTTTGTTCGGTGTGTTGTGCCAGTTGGTGCCACAATTCAAAGGGCGTGAATTGTGGCGGTACTGGAACGATGTATTAAATTGTTTAAACTTGCGGAAGTTAAAAGCGCTTAAAAATGATATACTGTCATAGTGTGTCAAGGACACTGTTTATAGTTAATGAATGTGCCCGTTTAGACGCTTTAATGATTATTGTGTATAATATGCAGAAGATAAGCTGGAAGGATGTTAGATTATGAATAAACCAACAGTAGCGATCGTCGGTAGGCCGAACGTCGGGAAATCGACAATATTCAACCGAATCGTTGGTGAACGAATTTCAATCGTAGAAGATGTTGCGGGTGTTACACGTGACCGTATTTACAGTTCTGCTGATTGGCTCTCCCATGAATTTAACCTGATTGATACAGGAGGAATCGACATTGGGGACGAGCCTTTTCTTGAGCAAATCCGACTACAGGCGGAGATTGCAATTGAAGAAGCAGACGTTATCATTTTCCTTGTGAATGGCCGTGAAGGGGTAACCGATGCTGATGAGCAAGTTGCCAAGATCTTGTACAAAACGAAAAAACCGATTGTTCTTGCAGTAAACAAAGTTGATAACCCGGATATGCGGGATATGATTTATGATTTCTATTCCCTTGGGTTCGGAGAACCTTATCCGATTTCGGGTTCACATGGACTAGGTCTTGGAGATTTGCTTGATGCAGTAGCAAACGATTTCCCAGAACCAGGCGATGAAGATATCGAAGACGATGTTATCCGATTTTCGTTAATCGGTAGACCAAATGTTGGAAAGTCATCCCTCGTCAATGCTTTTCTAGGTGAGGAACGGGTTATCGTCAGTGATATACCGGGGACAACAATCGATGCAATCGATACATCTTATGAATATGAAGGACAAAAATACAAGATTATCGATACAGCCGGCATGCGCAAAAAAGGAAAAGTATATGAAAACGTTGAAAAGTATGCCGTCCTTCGTGCACTAAAAGCTATTGACCGTTCCGATGTCGTACTCATCGTTATTAACGGTGAAGAAGGAATTCGGGAAATGGACAAGCGGATTGCAGGCTATGCAGAAGATGCAGGCAAAGGTGTCATGTTTGTTGTAAACAAGTGGGATGCTGTTGAAAAAGATGACAAAACGATGAATAAGTTTATAACGGATATCCGCGACAACTTCTTATTCCTTGACTATGCACCTATTTCTTTTGTTTCGGCGAAAACGAAACAGCGTGTCAATACGCTGTTCGATAAAGTTAAGTTAATCAGTGAAAATCATGCGCTTCGTATTCAGTCAAGTGTTCTGAACGAAGTAATTGAAGATGCCGTTGCAAGAAACCCGGCACCTAATAACAAAGGACGCAGACTGCGTATTTACTACGCTACCCAAGTAGCTGTCAAGCCGCCAACTTTCGTTGTCTTCGTGAACGATGTAGAAATCATGCATTTCTCTTATGAACGCTTTTTACAAAACCGTCTTCGTGAATCATTTGGCTTCGAAGGAACGCCGATCAGAATCATTACTCGCGCAAGAAGCTGACCGACGTTACGGAAGAAAGGATGTCTGTGTGAAATGGAAAAAGTAACTGTTATTGGCGCTGGAAGTTGGGGAACAGCAATCGCTTTTGTCCTGGCTGAAAATGGTCATGATTGTTTACTCTGGGCGAGACGTTCTAACCAGTCCGCTGAAATTAACGAAAATCATACAAATAATTCATATTTACCCGGTATTTCTTTACCTGCAAATTTGAGGGCGACATCAGATTTGGAAACGGCAGTGATGCATAGTGATACTGTCATTATCGCTGTTCCTACAAAAGCGATTCGAGATATCTGTACTGAACTGAATGCATTGGCAATCAGTCCTAAATTAATTGTCCATGTTTCAAAAGGGATTGAACCGGATTCGTTGAAGCGGATCTCCGAAATGATTTCGGAAGAGTTGGATTCCGCAAAGACGACGGCTATTGTCGTTCTCTCAGGACCTAGCCATGCCGAAGAAGTTGTTCTGCGTCATCCAACGACAGTGACAGCTGCGTCATTTGATCTGGAGGCTGCAGAAAAGATTCAGGACCTATTTATGAACAATTATTTCCGTGTCTATACAAATCCGGATATTGTCGGTGTGGAAATCGGAGCCGCGCTTAAAAATGTAATTGCATTGGCGGCTGGTATTTCTGATGGGCTCGGTTATGGCGATAACGCAAAAGCTGCCTTGATTACCCGCGGTTTAGCGGAGATTTCAAGACTCGGTGTCAAGATGGGCGCAAATCCTCTTACTTTTTCAGGTCTTACAGGTCTCGGAGATTTAATCGTCACTTGTACGAGTGTCCATTCGCGCAACTGGAAAGCGGGCAACATGCTCGGTAAAGGGAATAGTCTGGATGAGGTCGTATCAGGCATGGGCATGGTCATCGAAGGTGTCCGGACAGCTAAAGCAGCGCATCAGCTTGCGGCGCAGTATAAGGTCTCCATGCCGCTTACAGAGGCTTTGTATTCCATCCTGTTCGAGGATATTCCGCCGAAAGAGGCTGTTGACCAACTTATGAACCGTATGAAAAAGCAGGAAGTTGAAGATCTATTCGGCAATCGTTAATTTTTGAATTTGTCAGTCAAAAAAATTCGATGAAAATTGTCTTCAGTTTTGAATACTGATTATACGAAAGGAGGACTACCTTTGTCCTCGATGGATAAAATGTGGCTGTCGTTCTATGCAATGGGATTCATGGTTATTTCCATGGGTCTTATTTATGTGAGCAGGCAAAAGCTTCAAAATAAAGTATTGAAATTTATATTTGCTATAGTAGCCTATTCTTTACTAATCATCGCATTTTTTGCAATGATTTACCTTGTATTTAATGGGCCGACAGGAGGGGCATAATGACAATGTCAGTAAAAAAAATCGGGCTGCTCCTGATTTTTTCTTTTGTTTTTGTTCTATCCGGATGTATGTATCCGTCCGAAAAAACAACTGGGCAGGAAATCCCGTATGCTGATCAGCTGGAATCGATGCAAAAAGCGGTTGAAGCTTATCAGCAGGATGCAGGAGGGCTCTTGCCTATCAAAACACGTGATCTTGAAACAGATATTTACATAAAATATCCCATCGAGTTCTCCAAAATCGTACCGGCTTATACGGAGAAAATACCTTCCAATGCATACGAAACAGGAGGGATTTATCAGTATGTACTGACGGATGTTGAAACAAATCCAACAGTAAAGCTAGTCGATTTGCGCTCAGCGGAACGCATCCGTGATTTAAATCTAAGGAAAAACATTAATGGCAGGGTTCCATTCAAGGAGTCTGTCGGTCAGAATGTCTATACAGTCGATTTTAAAGCAATGGGCTTTAAAGAGCCGCTGACGGTTCCTAGTCCTTATTCAGATGCAATCTTACCGATTGTGATCGGCGGGGACGGTGTTTTTTATATCGATTATTCAATTGACTTGAATCGGATTTTGCAAGAAGAAACTCCGAAGGTTAAACAAGGAGAGGATATCCGTTTTTTGTTAGCGGATAATTATCCCGTTTTACCGGCTTATTCTTTACCTTATACGGTGAACGAAAACAACGAACCGATATTCATGAATAAATCAAAATAAAAAACGTTTCATGCCGCGTGCATGAAACGTTTTTTATTTACATAAACTAATATGCGCATATAAAGGAGGACGATGGATGAAAGAGGAATTATATGAAAACTTGGCACGACGCACTGACGGTGATATTTATATCGGTGTCGTCGGCCCTGTCCGTGTAGGGAAATCAACATTCGTGAAAAGGGTTATGGAAGAAGTCGTTATTCCAAATATGACGGAAGCGTCGGATCGGATTCGTGCACAGGATGAACTCCCGCAAAGTTCACCCGGAACAGTCATCATGACATCAGAACCGAAATTTGTACCTGCTCAAGGGACGTCTGTATCCGTAGGGGACGGTGAACTTAAGTTTCAAATCAGGTTAGCAGATTGCGTTGGTTACGTGATAGACGGTGTAAAAGGGTATGAGGACGAGAATGGTCCCAAACTGGTCCACACGCCATGGCACAACGAACCAATCCCGTTTGAAGAAGCGGCACGTATAGGCACGGATAAAGTGATCAGGGATCATTCTACGATTGGTATTCTTGTCACGACGGATGGAACGGTGAATAATATTCCGCGGGCAGCAGCCGAAGTAGCAGAAGTAGAAATTGTCAACAAGTTGAAAGATATCGGCAAGCCGTTTGTCATTGTACTCAATTCTAAAATGCCTGCAAATGATAGGACTGTTGCGCTAAAGCATGATTTACATGAAAAATATGGAGTGCCTGTCATTGCAATAAGTGCTGATCAGTTAAATGCGCAGGAAATTCAACTCATTTTAAAAGAAGCTTTATACGAATTTCCGATTTCTGATATCGAAGTTCAAAAACCCGATTGGATGGACGTACTTGGAAGTGAACATGAGTTGAATGCCAACATCGATAGGGTGATTAACGAAGGTTTTCTAGAAGTATCAAAAATTCGTAAAGTACAGGAATTGGCGGAAAGATTAAGAGACGAAAAATATGTTAAGCAAGCAGAAGTCATTGAAGTAGATGCTGGCAAAGGGAAAGCAATCGTGAAAATCGCCATGGATGAACAGGCTTTCCGTGAAATTTGTGAAGAGATTATGGGCCAGGAAATCGGCTCGAAAAAAGATTGGTTATTGTTTGTTAAAGAGGCGGCCAAAGCGAAAAAGTCATACAATATGTATTCAGAAGCCATTGATACGGCCAGAAAACAAGGTTACGGCGTCGCTCTTCCAACAATTGATGATTTTAATCCTTCTGCACCAGAACTGATCAAACAGAATAACTTTTTTGGCGTACGCATGAAAGCGACGGCACCTTCACTTCACATTATCCGGGTAGATATGGAGGCTGAATTTTCTCCATTAATCGGCTCCGAATTTCATAGCCATCATCTACTAAAAGAATTGAAGAATGCTTATTTGCATGATAGAGAGGCATTATGGGAAACACAACTCTTCGGAACGCCGCTCCATGAAGTTATGAAAGAGAGCATTCGATTCAAAACAGCTTCGGTCCCGATGAATGCACGAAAACGTCTGCGAGAGACGATTGAACAGATGGTGAACGATGGAAATAAAGGCATGATAACATTTATCGTATAAGGGAAAAAGATCCGTCAAAAGCGGATCTTTTTCTCTTTTTTGCGCTTAAAGTGCATGATATTGGCAATTCCGCGATAATATTGTTGCGTCTAGGTTTTTCTTGTGATACTCTTTTTACAGTAT
The DNA here is from genome assembly GCA_020742515.1 of Sporosarcina psychrophila. Lineage (GTDB taxonomy): Bacteria > Bacillota > Bacilli > Bacillales_A > Planococcaceae > Sporosarcina > Sporosarcina psychrophila_B. The sequence continues at coordinate 4,965 of DYWT01000233.1, read as the reverse complement.
TAGAAGCTAGCTAATGCCCTTTGAGAGGAGGTGAATGGTGTGAATAAAACAGAATTGATTACTTCTGTAGCTGAAGCAGCAGAACTAACTAAGAAAGATGCTACAAAAGCTGTCGAAGCTGTATTCGATACGATCCAATCTACTCTTGCAAGTGGTGAGAAGGTACAATTGATCGGTTTCGGAAACTTCGAAGTTCGTGAGCGTGCAGCTCGTAAAGGACGTAACCCACAATCTGGGGAAGAAATCGATATCGCTGCAAGCAAAGTACCAGCTTTCAAAGCAGGTAAAGCGCTTAAAGACGCGGTAAAATAATCTTCGCGATTACATAGAAGTCCGTCCGTCGTATCTGATTCGTTAGATACTTGGGGCGGACTTCTTTCCATTTTTAGCATATTGCCCATTTACAAAGTGAACGAACTGTACGGAAATGGGCGAGTATGCTACTATTTTTGTTGGAATAGCTTTATTTCCGATTGGGGAGGATTCGAATGATGAATGTTGTCGATTATGAGAAAATAGAGAAGGCAGTTTCAATGATCCTTGAAGCAGTCGGTGAAGATCCCGAGCGTGAAGGACTTATAGAAACTCCGAAGCGTGTCGCAAAGATGTATGCCGAAGTATTCGAAGGTTTGAATAAAGATCCAAAGGATTATTTCAAAACGGTATTCCATGAAAATCACGATGAAGTCGTCCTTGTAAAAGATATTCCGTTTTACTCGATGTGTGAGCATCACCTTGTACCCTTTTTTGGGAATGCACATATTGCATACATACCGCGGGACGGTGTCGTCGCCGGCTTAAGTAAATTGGCGAGAGCTGTCGAAACGACTGCCAGAAGGCCGCAGCTTCAAGAACGCATCACTTCCACAGTTGCGGAGGCAATGATGGAAATGCTGAATCCAATCGGCGTGTACGTTGTAATCGAAGCAGAACATATGTGTATGACTATGCGAGGCATCAAGAAACCGGGCGCGAAGACAGTGACTACTGTCGCTCGTGGAATTTACGAGCAGGACGATGTGAAACGTGCAGAGATCCTGTCACTTATTAAGATGTCTTGAAGCCTTTGCGGCTAACGCCTTTTCTATGATATGATAAGACCGTAATAGAATAGACAGGAGAGGTGAAAATGACACAAACCGACTATATCGTCATAAAAGCGAAAGAAGACGGCGTAAACGTAATCGGTCTGACACGAGGGAACGATACAAAGTTCCATCATACGGAAAAATTAGACCGTGGTGAAGTGATGATTGCACAATTTACAGATCATACGTCAGCAATGAAAATACGAGGCGAAGCTGACGTTCATACCGCATATGGTGTTTTGTCAAGCGAAGGGAAAGACTGATTCGCATTTGGCACACTTTTCCGTAGACGTCTTTGAATGGAGATTCGACGATGGAAACCCAAAAAATCAAACTGCATATCGAAAATTATATAGGTGAAGTAGAGCGTTCAATTTACGAGCCGATTATGGACAAGGATGTTGGACGCACGACAATCGATGCCGGTAAAGCTTTCTTCCTTTTGTTGCCGCTGTTAAATGGAGAAAGATGGAATAATCATTTAAACACTTCAGCAATTGCAGTCGGTGCTGTGCATGCAGCTCTAGCAGCGCATGAGTCGATTGATGTATCCAACGCAACTTCAAAGCAACAACAACTTACTGTTTTGTCTGGTGATCATTTCAGCGGAATCCATTACAGACTTCTTGCATCTCTTCCTGAATTCGGTTTCATCCGTTCATTGTCTGAAACGATCGGACAAATTAACGAGATGAAAACAACTTTTCACAACCAATTACCGGATGGGCCTGAAATGTTGATTGAAGCAATTCGTATTATCGAAGCAGGGTGTGTAACGGATTTTTTACATACATTCGGTTTTTCACAATACGTCCCGCTTGTCAGTGCGGCTATGTCGCTCTTATGGTTTAACGAAGAGAATGCTGACAGTAATTTTAGTTCGGGTAAGTATTCGTGCCATACAATGAATGCTGCTGATGCAGATCGTGCGGTTGTTTTGCTTCATGCTGAAATGCAGGAAGCGCTTGATGCAGCTGATTACCTTCAGCCCTTTTTGAAGCGTCAACTCCGTAACCTGGCGACTCCGCTACTTGGTAAACTGAATTGAAGAAAAGAGGTATAACTCTTGTCATTATCAAAAGAACAGAAAGTCCATACCGTTTTTGAAAAAATATCCGTTGATTACGATAAGATGAATTCCGTGATCAGTTTCAATCAACATAAGAAATGGCGTGATGATATCATGTCACGTATGAACGTTCATGAAGGCGCTCATGCGCTGGACGTCTGTTGCGGCACTGCTGATTGGACAATCGCTATTGCAGAAGCGACAGGATCTAATGGGCACGTGACGGGTCTGGACTTTAGCGAGGGTATGCTAGAAGCAGGCCGATCGAAAGTTGCAGCCCATCCAAATATTACGCTCGTACAAGGAAATGCTATGGAACTGCCGTTTCCTGACGATTCGTTCGATTTTGTTACAATCGGTTTCGGATTGCGTAACGTCCCGGATTATTTAACGGTTTTACAAGAAATGAACCGTGTCTTAAAGCCGGGTGGAATGATTGCATGTCTTGAAACTTCTCAATCTGAGCTTCCAGGTTACAGGCAGTTATTCCGCTTTTATTTTAAATTCATTATGCCTGTACTGGGAAAGGTATTTGCAAAAAGTTATAAAGAATATTCATGGCTTCAAGAATCGGCCGATGATTTTCCAGGGATGAAACAACTCGCCCAGCTATTCACAGAAGCAGGCTTCACTGGAGTGTCCTTTAAATCATATAGTGGTGGCGCCGCGGCTGGCCACGTGGGGTATAAACAATAAAGACCGCAGGGGAAGGTAATCGTTTTGGAGAAATTGAAGTTAATGTCACTTTATGCTGATTTCCGTAAGGATATGGCTTATATAGAAAAGGAACTTGAACGATCCGTCAATTCATCTTCCCCAATCATTCGGCAAGCATCACTTCATTTGCTTCGTGCAGGTGGAAAAAGGATTCGGCCAATTTTTGTTATTCTGTCATCCAAATTCGGTAACTATTCGTTGGAGGATGTGGCAAAGGTAGCTGTCTCGCTTGAGCTTGTTCACATGGCATCTCTTGTCCATGATGATGTTATCGATGATTCAGATATGCGTCGCGGCCTTGAAACTGTGAAGGCGCGCTGGGATAACCGGATTGCAATGTACACGGGAGATTTCATCTTTTCCCGTGCGCTTACATCCATCGGTGAAATAGAACTACCTGCGGTTCATCAACTGCTTGCAAAAACAATGCTTGAAATTTGTAAAGGTGAAATTATTCAAATCGATCATCAGCGGAAAACGGATCAGACGGTTCGGGATTATTTGCGCCGCATAAAACGAAAGACTGCACTTCTTCTATCATCTAGCTGTGAGCTCGGCGCTCTTGTATCGGGAGCTGATCCTTTGATCGTGAGAAAATTGCGCCGCTTCGGTTATTTCGCAGGCATGGCTTTTCAAATTGTCGATGACATCCTTGATATTACATCAACTGATGAAGAACTTGGAAAACCTGCAGGCAGTGATTTGTTGAATGGTCATCTGACATTGCCAATTTTATACATAAAAAATGATATGAATTTCCAACCTTATATGGAGCGTTCGTTTGACGGGACCTTGACGGAATCGGACCGGGATGAAATGCTGACTTATATTCGTAATACAGATGCCATCCAAAAAGCACAAGCTGTAAGTGATTTGTATTTGAAAAAAGCAATGGATGAAATAAGTACACTGCCTGATGGTGAAGCCAATGCTAAAAAAGCATTCATGCAAATTTCTGCTTTCATTGGTAAACGTAAGTATTAATGCGTTAACAGTTGAAAAATCGTGCATCGGGTGGTACGATCGAAAAGGAGAAATCCTGATACATACAAGAAGGAGTGTTAATAATGGAAAGAACATTTTTAATGGTTAAACCGGACGGCGTTCAACGTAACCTAATTGGTGAAATTGTTGGCCGTTTTGAAAACAAAGGCTTCCAACTAGTAGGTGCGAAGCTTATGACAATTTCACAAGAACTTGCTGAGCAACACTATGGTGAACATAAAGAGCGTCCTTTTTTCGGCGAGCTTGTTGATTTCATCACTTCCGGTCCTGTATTTGCAATGGTATGGGAAGGCGAAAACGTCATCTCTGTTGGTCGTCTGATGACTGGCGCAACAAATCCGAAAGAATCTGCACCTGGAACAATCCGTGGCGACTTCGCTGTTACTGTCGGCAAAAACATCATTCACGGTTCTGATGCTCCAGAATCGGCTGTTCGTGAAATCGGTCTTTTCTTCAAAGAAGAAGAACTTGTAACTTACGGCAAAACGATGAACAACTGGATCAACTAATTACCAAAAACAGCCCTGCCAATTGCGCACGGCTGTTTTTCTTATTTTCACAGGAAATCATTGACTCTTGTGCAATAAGTTATTTAGAACGTGAAGATGTTGCTTCTAGAGCGCTATCCGCTTGTCGTGTCTAACAGGCGCTTTTTGCATTTGTACTTCCGAAATAAGTCTCAATCCGTTATAATAGTAAGAATATATGAACGGAGGGACTCAGATTGCCGGATTATGCTGTATTTATTGGAAACATCAAGAAAAAGACGGGAATTGATCTGTCACTTTATAAAGAAGCACAGATGAAAAGAAGACTCACTTCTCTATATGAGAAAAGAGGGTACCGAAATTTTATAGAGTATTATGAAGCCATACATAATGACAAAGAGCTACTCGAGGAATTCCTGGATCGGATGACTATCAATGTTTCCGAATTCTATCGAAATGCCCAGCGGTGGGATGTGCTGGAAAAGAAGATTTTCCCGAAGCTCCTTGCACAAAATAAAAAACTGAAGATTTGGAGTGCTGCCTGTTCTACGGGTGAAGAACCATATTCGATCGCGCTTGTTTTATTATCCCATGTACC
>DYWT01000232.1 GCA_020742515.1 Sporosarcina psychrophila | reverse complement strand
TTTTTCTACTTGATCCCATATACGTAAAAATATCTTTTGGCCATCATGGGAAGAAGTATATATAGTTGTATGTTCCATTTTCCTGCTCCTATCAAATTTAATTTTATTTAGTATAATACAAAACAAATTATAATTCCTTAAACGTGTATTTTGTCAGTGGAGTTGTCAGGCGATAACTTATTCACTCCACATATTGGGTTAGATTCTACTCTAGAAGTCATAAAAACTGGTGATACAAAGAATCGTGTAAACTAATTCAAAATCGGAAAATTTAATATTCTTAACATCAAAGACTATGGAATCTTTTTAAAATCCATAGTCTTTTTATAATGACTTGCTACAGGAGAGTCAAAATGAGTAGGTGAGTAAAATCTTTTTCTTGGCTAGATTATAAATAGTTCCTGAATAATTCATACTTTGACTTTAAACCGTCTGAAACTGCCTAACGGCAGTCTTCATTTACTTTTTCTTTTTCACCTGTTAAGTGATGAAAAAAGAACCCCGTTCTGATATGGTAAAGGTGTCGAAACCAACCATAAGAAAGGAGTTCTTCTCATGACTAGCTTACACAAAAACCAGGTAAAATTCAATTCAAATTTGACTATTTCACATACAGGTGGTCGCTTATCGAGTGATTCGGGTTTGGTCTTAGTTAAAGAGGTGATGAATACCTTCGACTTTTCACACGTAGCTAAACAGTGGCTCCATATTAAAGACAAACGTGTTTACTTCACACATGATAACTTAGCGATATTAGAACAACTCATTATGCAGTTAATTGCTGGGTACTCGGCAGACTCATCAGCTAATCTATTAAGACAGGATCCAGTCTTTCAAGCTGTACTCGGTAAAAAAGAGTTGGCCTCACAATCGTCAATCTCACGGTTTTTAGATCGTTTCACCGAGGAGAACATGGATCAACTCCAAGCATTAAATCAGTCGCTGATTGATAAAGCGCGTTTGATTCGCAATGGCACCGAGTTAATCATTGATGTCGATTCCACACATTCGGATACCTTTGGACGCCAAGAACAAACAGATTATAATGCCCATTATCAAACCTACGGCTATCACCCATTAGTTGCATTTGACGGATTGACCGGAGATTTCCTAAAAGCTGAACTGCGTTCAGGCAATCAGTACACGTCTAAAGGGGTAAAAGCCTTTATCGACCCGCTGTTACACCACTACAAGAGCACGTTACCTCATACCGAGATATTTGTTCGGGGTGACAGCGGCTTCGCCACACCAGAGGTGTATGAATCTTGTGAAGCAACTGAAAGCCAGTACGTTATCCGATTAAAGAGCAATCGGAGGTTAAGTCAGTTAGCTGAACACTCTGTTCTTTATGAGGATAATAAAAAATGGGAAGACCGAGAAATACAGTATTTTTCACTCCCTTATCAAGCACAATCCTGGTCAAAACCCCGTCGCGTTTGTATTCGATCAATCCGTGAAGCAGGAGAGCTTCTTTTTCACCACGCATTCATTGTGACGAATCTATCCGATAATGTCTCGCCTGAGGTCATATTCTCTCTTTACGGCAAGCGTGGAACAATGGAAAATTTCATCAAAGAAGCGAAATCAGGCTTTTATTTTGACAAAACAGATAGTCCGCGTTTCCTGGAAAATCATGTCAGAATGATGATCAGTGTCCTGGCTTACAACCTCGTCAATTTTTTGAAGACTATTGGATTTGACAAAGTGAACCGGGGTATGACCATTCATTCCATCCGGCTGACATTGCTTAAAGTAGCCGGTAAACTTGTTCAAACTGGGAGACAGGTCTATCTCAAACCGTCAAGTTATCATGTGTATCAAACTGAATTTTATAAGGTTTTTGAACGCCTGCGGCGATCCAAACAATGGATTTAAACTATTTTTCATACAAATTTTTTAACCGATTCTTTTTCAAGGGATTCGTCTGCCCTTAAATAGACAAATAATTTTTATTATGGACTTCTTCCGTAGACATCCTGTTCGAAAACGCATTATTTTGGAAGGAAGTATCTGCCTAATTTGAAAATAGGCACTTTCTTCAAAAAAATAGCTTAACCTGAATAATTCATAGTTTTTCAAAAACGCTTCAAAAACCTTGTTATAAAAGTCTATTTTGTTTCGTTTATTCGCACCCTTTGGGTGTACAAAAAGAACCCCAATCTGCTATGGTTAAAGTGACTAAACCTAACCAAAGAAAGGGGTTCTCTCAATGGCAACTTTACACGAAAATCGTCTACTTTTCAATTCAAATGTTACAGTATCTCACTCTGGTGGAAATTTGTCCTCAGATTCCGGCTTAATATTAGCAAAAGAATTCATGAACAAATTTGAGTTTAGCCAAATCTTATGTAAAAACATCCAGATTCAAGATGACCGACTGTATCATGTTCATGAAAATGAATCTATTCTGGAACAAATCATCTTGCAGTTGATTGCAGGCTATCCTACAGATTCTTCAGCCAATATATTAGCAACGGATCCTATCTTTCAAGCTGTTTTAAGCAAAAAGCGGTTGGCTTCACAATCATCCATTTCTCGCTTTTGGGATCGGATGTCAACAGAAAATATCGTCCAGCTACAAAAGGTTAACCAGATTTTGATTGATAAAGCACGTACGATTCGAAATACGAACGAAATGATTTTCGATTTAGATTCTACTCACAGTGATACCTTTGGAAACCAAGAAATGACCGATTATAATGCGCATTACCAGACAACCGGTTATCATCCACTCGTTGCCTTTGATGGTCTTATCGGAGACTTTCTTAAAGCAGAACTTCGTTCTGGAAATGTCTACACCTCAGAAGGCGTCGCAGCATTTACTC
>DYWT01000231.1 GCA_020742515.1 Sporosarcina psychrophila | reverse complement strand
CGGATTATATGTCAATGAAGACAATGGACGTTCAGGTGACGCTACGGAAGCGCTCTTTAACGGACCAGAAGGACTTAACGTCTTCAACTTCCTGGATACAATGAATAAAGCTGGTTCATTCGGCAACTTCGGAACGAACTGGGACGACATTCGTGCAGCTTTCGCATCTGGAAAAGTTGCCATGTACATGGATTCATCAGCAGGTGTTGCAGGTGCCATTACTAACGCGCCATTTGATGTAGGCGTTGCTTATATTCCGCATGCGGATGAAGTGAAAAGAAACGGTGTTGTAATTGGCGGCGCTTCACTTTGGATGTCCAAAGGAATCGCTGAAAAAGAACAAGAAGCAGCCTGGGAATTCATGAAATATATGACGACTCCGGAAGTGCAGGCAAAATGGCATCTGGATACTGGCTATTTCGCTATCAATCCGAAAGCGTATGATGAAGAGAACGTAAAAGAGAAGTGGGCAGAATTCCCACAGTACAAAGTAACGGTAGATCAGTTGCAAGACACGGTACCAGGTCTAGCGACGCAAGGTGCGCTTATTTCGGTTTTCCCGGAATCACGCCAGCAAATCGTAACTGCTTTGGAAGACCTTTATCAAGGAAAAGATTCGCAAGAAGTACTTGATAAAGCAGCTGAAGGAACAAACCGTGCTATGGAAATCGCCAACAAAACGAAAAAATAGAATCATAGATGATAAGTCCCTATTTGAGTGCTTGCGAATAGGGGCTTATTTCTCATTGTCTGTAAAAGGAAGAGTTGAGAGTACAGAACATTCACATTACCATGATATGCTAGAAAGTAATTGAGTTGGCTAGTTTGCGAGAGGTGTGGTTATTCCCTACATTTGCACGCAAACGAATACAAAATAAGGGAGATGGACGAATGTCTTTATTAAAAAAGACGGGACTATGGATTGTCACTTTGGCACTTACATTGAGCGGATTATCGTTTGCAACACATGCAAGCGCAGCGACCAAGACGCAAGATGTAACGCGAGGCGAATATATCACAGCCATCGTTAAAGCAATTGAATTTGAACTGAGTGACGGTGAGACACTTGCGTTTACGGATGTAGATGCGCAATTGGCGCCTTACGTGGAAGCGGCGCAAAAAATGGGACTTATCAAAGGAGCTACTTCAACAACTTTCAAGCCCGATCAAAAACTGACACGTGAGCATGCATTTCTGATTGCATCCCGGGCCATCAAGTCAGAAGAAGTTTTTTCTACAGATCTGCTCGATAAATTTAAAGACAAAAGTTCATTTAAGACAAATGAATCTGCGGAACTTGCAAGGAGTGTCGGACTCGGTCTGTTACAAGGGTATGAAGATGGGACGGCAAAACCTCAGAAGCTCGTAACGAAAGCACAAGTTACTAAAATTATTGATCGGTTGTTAAGCGCATATAATGTTGAACCGCCAACGAATTCAGTTTCACTTCGTATCTTAGGTACATCCGATTTGCATACAAACTTTGTGAATTATGATTATTACCAGGACAAAGTGTCGAATGAAGTCGGACTTGCGAAAACAGCGGTCTTGATTGAAGAAGCACGTGCAGAAAGCCCGAATAATCTCCTGTTCGATAATGGGGATTTAATCCAAGGAACACCTCTTGGCGGATATAAGGTAACGGTGGATAAGCTTGAAGAAGGTGAAATGCATCCGGCTCTAGCTGCTCTTGAGTCACTTAACTATGATGCAAGTACATTAGGAAACCATGAGTTCAACTATGGTCTGGACTATTTGGATAGGGTATTGGAAGAAGCGTCATTCCCAGTGTTGAATGCCAATGTCTATGATGCGAAAACGAAGGCAAATCGCTATACACCTTACGCTATTTTTGATAAAGAAGTAGTCGATGGAATAGGGGAAGCACATACTTTGAAGGTCGGCGTTATCGGTGTTGTTGCACCAGGAATCGTACGTTGGGACCGTGCACTTCTTGACGGTAAAGTGACAGTAGAGGATGCGGCACATTCAGTTGAGAAATTCATTCCTGAAATGAAGGGCCAAGGCGCTGATATTATCGTTGTCTTATCCCACTCAGGAATGGGCGATGAAATCCATACGGTTGATGAAGATGATGTAACTTATCAAATTTCACAACTTGACGGCGTGGATGCAATTTTGACAGGACATAACCACGCCGTATTCCCCGGAGATTTCGGCGATCTTAAAAATATTGATATGGAACAAGGAACAGTGAACGGAACGCCTGTCGTCATGCCGGGTAAATTTGGCAGCCATTTGGGTGTCATTGATCTTGAACTCGAAAAAGCGGGCGATCAATGGGCGGTTGTCAAAGGCAAAGGGGCGGTACGTGAAATTGATAAAAAGTCGGACATAGTCAATCAAAAAGTAATCGATGCAGTAAAAGAAGCGCATGAGGGAACGATTAAATATGTGCGCAGCCCGGTCGGTAAAACAACAGCGCCAATCAACAGCTATTTTGCTCTTGTGCAAGACGATCCTTCCATTCAAATTGTGACAAATGCACAAAAATGGTTTGTCGAAGGGAAGATAAAAGGCACTGAATATGAAAAACTGCCTGTCCTTTCTTCTGGCGCGCCATTCAAAGCAGGTGGCCGTAACGGAGCGAACTACTATACTGAAATACCTACGGGTGAAATAGCCATTAAAAATGTGGCAGACCTTTACGTATTCGACAATACAGTGTTCGCACTCGTTATGACTGGAGCAGATGTCAAAGAATGGCTTGAAATGTCAGCAGGCCAATTTAACCAGATTGACCCTTCTTCTAAAGAAGAGCAGAATTTGATCAACGAAGAATTCCGTACGTATAACTTCGATGTAATCGATGGCGTCACCTATGAATTTGACGTCACACAACCTGCTAAGTATGATTACGATGGAAATACGATTAACGAATCAGCGAATCGAGTTCTCAATTTGCAGTATGATGGAAAAGCAATTGATCCGAAACAGAAATTTATCGTAGTGACGAATAACTATCGTGCTAGCGGGAACTTCCCAGGTGTACGCGGTGCTACAGATTCAATCGATTATGCGTATGAAAATCGCCAGGCAATCATGGATTACATGATTGATGTCGGTACAATCGATCCATCTGCAGACGGTAACTGGGCATTTGCACCATTGAATGAAAACCTGAAAGTTATATTTGAAACAGCTGGAACAGCGAAAGAATTCATTCCAGCAGGAAGCGGTATCGAATACCTTTCTCCCGCTGCTGAAGGTTTCGCGAAATACTCTTTGAAACAGAAATGATGAACTGAATGAAAAATGCGCAAAGAAGAGAATTTCTCCTCTTTGCGCATTTTTTGATTGATTGCTGTTGTAAACAATGAAATTGTGAAAGAAGGTAATGTATTTCACAAAGTAGACAACGTACTCCCAGAAGTTCACAACGTTCAAGAGCAAGTAAACAACCTGCACTTCACTCCATTGTTATTTCCGCGAATTCCCCGTCATCCATCAGTTAATACCAGATGCCATTCATCCATTCCCCTCTTATAAAGCGGATCTTTTTCGTTGGTTGTACTGTTGGATTAGCTGTCATAACAACGGTTGTATCTGAACGACCGGCATCGCTTTCACGCTCATCCACAAGATAAGATAGATCATCTTGTGATGAATCTAATAGGTAATACCTATTGTGACTGAATATTCCGAATTAGTATATAAGTAATGCTATTATCGGTCAATAGTTATATAATTTGAATAGGCTAAAAGATCGTGGGGGGAAATGATGAAATTTACTGTAGCTAAAAAATTGTGGTTGGGTTTTGCAACGATATTGACATTACTTGTCATTGTGGGAGGCCTGAGTTTGTGGTCAACGATTCGGATTGACTCAGATTATACTTTTTTATTGGATGATCGTGTAAAGAAAGTTGAAATGGTGGATGAATTCATCCTGAAACACAATCAAATCCAGGATGATGTGCGAGGCTATATGCTTTTCAAAGATGATAAGTATTTGGAATCGCGGACGGAAAATGTTAACCGTTTTGATGAGTTGTATCAAGAGTTATCTGCAATCCTTAATACAGGAAAACATAAGGCCTTACTGGAAGATCTTGAGGGGGCACGTACGAAATATTTAAACCTACAAGATGAGATTGTACTGAATGTCCAAGAAGGAAAAGATCGAAAAGCGACAGAACTTGGACGTGCTTCGGCAAATGTGGGTGCTCTCGTGTTGGAAAATGCTGATATCATTAAAGCAGACCAATTTCAGGAACAGAAGAAAACTCGTAATGAGTTGGAAACGTTCATGATGGGCACAATTATCTTTGTCATTGGCATTATTATTTTTGCGACGCTTATGGGTATTGTCATTTCTACATTCATCAGTCGGGGCATTTCGCGTCCTGTTCGTGTAGTGACGGATGGGTTGAATGAAATCGCATCAGGAAATTTGACGATTGATTTACTGAAGGTTAAAAACAAAGATGAAATTGGGGATATGGCGGCTGCCTTCAACAAAATGGGGACAGATGTAGCGAATATGGTACGTAAAATTAATGTTTCTGCTACACAGTTAGCGATTCAGTCAGAAGAATTGTCCGCTAGCTCAGAGGAAAGTTTGGCATCTTCTGAAATGGTTGCCAAGACTGCTGAGAATCAGTTAATGGGTAGTGAAAAGCAGCAGGGAATTATCGAACAATCCAGCTCTTCCATGGAAGAACTATCATTAGGAGTTGCAGAAATTGCAAACAATAATGAAGAAATGTTGCAGTCAACGGAAACTGTATCGAAGCTTGTTACGACGGGGTCGAGTGTAGTCGGTGAAGTATCAGTTCAAATGTCAACAATTCATACGACAATCCAGGAATCTTCCATCATCATGGAGGAAATGGCACAGCATTCAAATGAAATACAGAAAATTACGACTCTCATAACTTCCATTGCCGAGCAGACGAACTTGCTTGCACTCAATGCTGCAATTGAAGCCGCACGTGCAGGAGAATACGGCAAAGGCTTTGCAGTTGTAGCAGAGGAAGTCCGAAAATTAGCAGAACAATCGAAGACGTCTGCTACAGAAATCGGCACAATGGTAAGCATGATCCAAAACGCGTCCAAACGGGCTGTCACATCCATCACCGCTGGCAGTGAGCGCGTAGATATCGGTATCGCTGCCACCGAACAGTCGCGTTTGGTCTTCGAAGAAATCCAGAACGCAGTCGGCGATGTTGCAACAAAAGTCGAGACAGTTTCTGCCGCAATTGAAGAAATCCAAGCGATGGCAGACGAGGTGAGCCATGGTGCCGGGGAAATCGCACAGTTGAGTGGCGAAGCGGCTGCGTCTGCAGGTGATACAAGTGCAGCTACAGAAGAGCAGTTGGCTGTCAATGAAGAGATTTCATCCAGCGCGCAAGCACTTGCAAAACTTGCCGAAGATCTCCAAATGGAAATGAAGCATTTTAGAGTGTGAATACTAAATAACTAGTCAAAGCGAACAGCAGGTCTTCGGACATGTTGTTCGCTTTTTTATATAGCTTAGTTTCAAGTATCTTAAAACAAAGACTTTTAATTTAGAATAGTTTTAAATAAAGATGCGAAAGTCACGATTATTTGGTAATGTTTGAAAAACTAGTGCAATTAGTATGATTTCCCATATCAGAAGAGGTTAGTGGCAGATATAAAAAATAAATACTCCTTTGTATATAGTTATACGAGACTTTTTATTCATGGTCTATTGATCTATTTATTTCTGCGAAATAATTAAATCTTTTTGACAAACTAAAAATGAAATGATATTCATAAGAGTAATAACTTGGCGGAATTTGGATAAATGAAGTATTTATAATTATCGGGCATTTAGAACGCTTGGCGCTTTGGGGATGCCTTTGCCGCGCCTGCGCTAGAGCGTTCATTATGGAGAGAAATGGGATTTTGAGATGTATATGCCGAGATTATAAGGTGAATACGATTTGATATTATATAAATTGAAATATAGAATTCCACTGAACCGCCACGGCGCTAGGGGATGCCTCCCGCCATAAGCCAAGCAGCTGCGCCGCCAGTCTTATGGCTTCGGCTACCCGGTGTCCAGTTACTGACACAATTCACGTCCTTCGAATTGTGTTAGCAACTGGCATCGAATAGGCGCCTTCGCTCAGTTTATACACCGGATTCAATAGTTCATCATAGATAATGAAATACACTTTCTCAAATAGACCATCTAGCGAAGGCGCAACTTCGCGGGAGACATCCACAAAGCGCCGAAGCGGCATTAGTAGGAATTCTAATTCATTCCTTATGTATTGGGACATTCGTTGATTACATTCGATCTATTTATGGCACCCTAGGTTGTAGTCTCATCCGTGAAAACGAAATGCTCTTTCTCACATAGAGACCA
>DYWT01000230.1 GCA_020742515.1 Sporosarcina psychrophila | reverse complement strand
GTAATGGCACGAATCGATTCATCATAGGATGCATTTGTATGTCCCATCGACGGAATCACATTGGCCCTTTTAAGTTCAGTTAAAAGTTCAAAATTGTTGTCCAACTCCGGGGCATATGTGATGATTTTAATAGCATCTCCAGACAACTCCTGCCATTCTTTAAACAGATTCACATTCGGAAAAATAATGGCACTCTCTGGCTGGGCCCCTTTTTGTTCTTTATTAATAAAAGGGCCTTCTAAGTGAATACCAATCATTTCCGCGATTCCTGGGCCATTACTGTCAGCTCTAAATCTCTCAAGGCTTTTTAGCGTATGACTTAGATAAGAGACTGGATTAGTTATCGTCGTCGCCAGATAGGATGTGGTCCCCTCTTTCGCTAGAGCAAGCGCAATTCCTTCAAAAGCTTCCTGTTTCCCGTCCATAAAGTCAAATCCTGCCGCACCATGAACGTGAATATCAATCATACCTGGAATCACATATTGTTTTCCCCTACAATCGACTACCCGGTCTGCCGTAGCCAAAGAGGGGCAATTTGCCATCCCACCTATAGACTCGATTTTTTCTTCTTTAATATGTATAAACCCTTCGTACAAAATACTGTCTTCCAAAACTATTGTAGCGTTAATTAAATACAAACTTCCCATGAATAACTTCCTTCCATACATTTAATCCACTATAACAATCAACACCAATACGCACAATCGTACTCATCACCTTTTGATTCTATCAACCGACATCTGATCAACAGCCCACTCTACATTTTCTGCATTAATATGGCCTGTTTGCTCTTCCAAGGCATTGAGAACGCCCATTGATAGTCCAAATTTGATCAATGCTTCATCTGCTAATCCACGAGCTATTCCTGCAGCAAATCCCGCTATAACGGAATCCCCCGAACCGACTGGATTAATCGCCTCAATTTCAGGAGCTTTTGCCCTGTAAAGAGTTTTTTTATGTTTCACAATTGCACCATCTGCTCCAAGCGTGACAACGACCCAGGGAATTTCTGCAAAGAGCGCTGATTCTAGAGCTTCAATTATTTGTACCTCATCAACAGACTTTTGACCAAGTAAATCTGCAAGTTCTTCTTCATTCGGTTTGATTAAATAAGGCTTATGTTCACTTGCTACGAGTGCTGTTAATAAAGCCCCATTCGAATCTAACAAAACCTTAGCGTCATATTCGTTGGAAATTCTCACTAAATCTACATAAAAATCCGACGGCAAGCCTTTTGGCAAACTTCCAGATAGCGTTACAATGTTAACCTGAGATGCATACTCAGTAAACTTTTCTAAAAATAGTGCTGCTTCACTTGCTGTGATTACAGGACCACTTTCTAGTATCTCAGTCTGTTTCCCTTCATGGATCACCGCTATGCAATTGCGCGTTTCACCACTTATCGGAACAAAAAAGTCTTGAATTCCTATTGTCGCAAGCCGCGAACGAATGAACTCTCCTAAACTACCGCCTAGAAATCCTGACGCAGCCACATTTTCACCAAGCTGATGTAACACCCGAGCAACATTTAGTCCTTTTCCACCCACAGTTTTAGAAACATCTTCAATCCGATTTACCGTGTTAAGTGACAAGTTATCAAGCTTATAACTAATATCCACAGCTGGATTTAATGTAATCGTTAATATCATCGTAAACCACTCCATCCTCAATCGTAAATCACCAAATTTAGCCCTCTATACTCAAATGGAGTGAGAATAATCTCTCACTCCACAATTTCATGCTTTTCCGTCACTCATACACATTATTATTTTCTCTTTAACTGCGTTCCTCATAGCGTCTTTGGCTGGTTTCATATACTTTCTTGTGTCTGTTTCATTTGGATTTTCAATTAAATAAGTGCGCAATGCATCAGAGAAAGGGATCTTTAGCTCCGTCGAAATATTTACTTTTGCACAACCAAGTGAAATACATTTACGGACATCCTCTTGCGATATTCCCGAAGCACCATGAAGCACAATTGGAATTTCTACTAAGTTTTTTATCTTTTCTAGACGATCAAAGTCAAGATTCGGTTTAGTTTCGTAAAGCCCATGACCTGTACCAATCGCAACAGCTAGTGAGTCAATACCTGTTCGCTCAACAAATTCTCGGACTGTAGTTGGATCTGTATATGCTGCATCTGCCGCTTCAACAATGATATCATCTTCTTGCCCAACCAGTTTTCCTAGTTCAGCTTCGACTGTTGCACCGTATTTATGTGCTTTGTCCACTACTTTTTTAGAAAGCATAATGTTTTCTTCAAAGGTACCATGTGATCCATCCACCATGACAGCTTTCACACCTAACTCAAGCGATTCCACAATCGATTCAATTGTTTCATGATGATCTAAGTGCAATGCAATTGGAATATCATTACTCTTTGCTGCTACTTCAGCAATGGCTTGAATGTACGCACGCCCACCATATGACATCGTTCCAGGAGTCGCTGCAAGGATAACAGGTGACCTTAATTCAACTGCCGCCTCAATGACCACTTGGATTGTTTCTAGATTATGAATATTAAAGGCAGGAACAGCATACCCTTCTTTTCTCGCTTTAATGAGCATTTCCTTTGTATTTTGTACGTATCCCATCACTTTTCCCCCTTGTTGTTCCATTAAATGAATCGATTTGATTGCAGGATTGCTTATTTTTTATAGTCATAGATTGTTACACCTTTTACGACACGACTAATCGCTCCATCTGGACTTGGATTATCAGGCGTAATCCCCAATTGAATTGACTTTTTCAATGCTAAAGTTTGAGCAAAAATGATATACAATAATGCAAGATGGAAATCGCTTGAAAGTGATTCTGTTCCCGTATTCACTGAAATAACCCAGTCAGCAAGTTTTTCAACTTCTTCATCATTTATTTCAGTTAGTGCTACAATTTTCATGCCTGTTTTTGCAGCCGCTAATTCCCGTAAAATATCAAGATCGTATTTTCTTGTATATGGATTTTGTGACATAAACAAAACCACTGCTGATTTGTCATTTAAAATTGATTTGGGACCATGACGGAACCCAAGTGATGATTCATGAATTGCAACAACTTGTCCACCAGAGAGTTCAAGCATTTTTAATGACGCTTCATGTGATAGTTGGGCAAGTAAACCAGAACCTAAATAGGCAATTCTTTCAAAATCAAACTCTACTACTTCATCAACAACGTTCCCTAGTTTTTCAATTAGTTGTTCCGCGCTAGCAATGACTTTTGTTGCTACGTCATTTGTAAAGACGTCCTCAGTAAACAATACATAAGCGGCAATAATCATACTCGTGAAACTACTTGTCATTGCTAATGATTGATCATTTGCTTTTTCAGGCATTAATAATGTAATACTTTTGTCATCGCCTTGAATGTTTTTCGCTAATTGTCCGTCCTTATTACATGTAATAACAACCTGATAAAAGTCAGTAACAATCTCTTGTCCTAATGTAACGGTCGCTACACTTTCCGGGCTATTTCCTGATCGTGCAAACGATACCAAGATTGTTGGTGTATCTTTAAATAAGTATTCTGTCGGATTTGAGACGATATCTGTTGTTGGGATTGATGCAAATTGGATGTTTTGCTGATTTTGTCGTGCTAATTCTGGAACTAACGTGTCACCCACAAATGCAGATGTACCAGCACCTGTTAAAATAACTCGTACAGTATCATGTTTTTTGTAAATGGAGTTAAGAAATCCTTTGAATTTTTCTTGCTGCTCTAATAAACCTGTAACTAATTCCTGCCATACAGCTGGCTGTTGGTGTATTTCTCTTGTCGTATGTACCGCATTGCTGTCGATGATTTGTTCTGGCGTTAGATTAAACATTTTTTACAACCTCCATTTTTCAATAAATACCATATAGGGTCATACTGTCTTTCCAAGTTACTTCACTACTAAATCTATTGAAATAAAGAATTCGCTACGGTGCTAGAGGATACCTCACGTTCTAAGCCAGGATATTTCCCCGCCAATCTTAGGGTTTCGGCTACCCGGAGTCCAGTTACTGTTATTGAAAGGCGCCTTCGCCCACTTTATATAGATCTTGATTTATTCAACATGTATAACTCTTCAGCTAAATACTCCACTTACTTTTTCACACTATCACGGATAACAAGTTTGGTCGAAACAAGTATTTTCTTCGCTATTTTTCTACCTTCTAATCTTTCTAGTAATGTATCTACAGCTGTTTCTCCCATAACTTCCGTATAGACTCTAATCGTACTTAATGATGGATACATATATTTTGAAACTGTCATGTCATTTATTCCAATGATACTGACCCGGTCTGGGATTGCTATATTGGCCTCATGAAGTGCTCTTAAACTACCAATCGCCATGACATCACTACTCATAAAAAAGGCAGTTGGTAAGTCTTCTCCTAAGTCTTCTATAGCTTGTTTCATTAAGTTGTAGCCATCTTCAACTGAAAATGAGCCAACATAGACAAAACGTTCATCAAACAGCCCATTTTCCCCCATATACGATTGAAACGTCTTTTCCCGTAAATCTTCTATAGGTTCTATTTGACCTTTTAGTATCTCTCTCCCGCCAATAAATCCAATTTTACTATGATCTGTTGATAGGAAAAAATCGATTATTTTCTTCGTTGCTTTTTCAAAATCAATGACAACTGCATCATATTTATCTTCATTAGGACTGTAATCGACAAAGACAACCATTGGATTAATAGTTGTTAATTCTTTGACTTGTGGGTCACTAAATTTACCAACAGCAATAATACCCTCAATTTCAGCTGCCTTAATATCTTTAATATTATCGAAAAAATATACTTCTGGTTTCATACCAATTTCTTTACATCGCTTTTCAATTCCAAGTCTAATTGATAAATAATATAGGTCATTTAATTCTTCTTTTTCTGTATACCAATGTACAACAGCGACCTTTTGATCAACATATCTCTTGGATGAAGTTTTCCGGTATGATAACTCTTCAGCTACTTCAAATATCTTTTTCTTCGTTTCATCTGCTACTGATAAGGTCGCATCATAATTGAGTACCCTCGAAACAGTTGCCGAAGAGACACCCGCTTTTTCTGCTATATCTTTAATTGTTGCCACTGTTAATCACCTTTTCCATTTCTATAATTACCGTATTTAGTAGATAATCTACAATATATACATGATACAGTATTTATAGTAATAGGACAGATCGCAAACTGTCTTATTATTCAGCCTAGTCTAAGTGTGCCGATTAGCTAGAATTTGGGAGTCTCTGTTCCATAATATAGGTAACTATATTTCGAAATGAAAGTTCTCATTGAATCCGCTTCGACGCTAGGGGATGCCTTCCCTCAGCTAATATAGATATTTATTTACTCTGATTATAGGCCATATTCCAAATTAAAGAACTTCATTAGCAAAATTAGCGATATGAATGATTTTACCATTTTGCCGCCTTGAAGCTTCAGCTCCAAATGCTAATAAATGACTTTCAAGTGATACAGCAGCGGATGATCTGCTTTCATTTCCGTCGTAGTTTCTTGCTTCTTGTAAAAAGTCTCTAACGATAGCTTCATCGCCACCACCATGGCCACTTTTGGGTTCATTCAATTTCGTAACTGTTTCATTTTTCGATAGGAAATCGAAAACAGATATTGTGTTTTCATCCATTTTCCCTCTAATCTCACCTTTTGTACCCATGATTTGTACAATCCGCGTTTGCTCTCTTGTGAATCCACACATACTAAAAGTAGCCGTAGCCCCATTTTCAAATTCCAGATTGACTACTTGATGATC
>DYWT01000229.1 GCA_020742515.1 Sporosarcina psychrophila | reverse complement strand
GGTGAAATTTTGAACAGAAAAGAGGAAGCGAAGAAATGGCTAGTTGAGTTTGACCAACGTGTCGATGCTGCCAAAGCAAAAGTAAAGGATGTTATTCCTGAAGGGGCAACATTTACAATTGCTGATTATATGATGGATAAAAATATAATGATCATTGGTGATCAGGGGGAGCGTGGTGGCAAAGCTGCATATAGATTATTAGGATTAACACCCGCCCCACGAGTTAAAAGTGACATCATTGATAAAAAAGTTGACCGTATAGATGCATCTTGGGAAACAGTTGGAGATTACATGGGAGACTATATTATTTCTATGAAAAGTGAAGAAAGCGATAAAGTTGACTTACCAAAGATCTGGACTAATTTAGACGCGGTAAAAAATAATCATGTATACGCATTTGATATTAAAAAGTTTTTTAATGCAGACCCATTATCAGCATTGTATCAGGCTGAGGAAATTGCAGATAAGTTAGCGGAAGGCAATGAGTAATCGTAATTCCTAGCCAGACCCTTTGAGGAGGAATTGCAGTTCATTCCTCCTTAGTAATCCTGTTACGAATAGTTGCCTGTCGCGTTCCTACACATCAAGACATCTCGGTAATCGTGTAGAGGTCGTTCAATCCAAAGCAATCCAAACATACTGTATAAGAAGCGCCTATTGTTGATTAAGTTATTTACTGTTTTCTTGGTTAATCAGCACATGTATGATTTTATGTAAGGGGATGACTTCCATTTAATTTAGATACTTAGGTATGGTCAATTGTACTGTTGCTAGTTATAAATTAAGCAATTAAGAGGGGATGTAGTGATGGCTGATACTCTATCAAAGCATAATATCTCATTGTCTCATACATATTATTACCCTGTGAGCATATCTAACTGGGAAGGTTCTTTATCTAGTATTGATGAAGAGATGACGCGATTCCCTTGTATTCTCGTTATTATGAACGGAAGCGGTTTACTAAATCTTCAAGGACAGCAATACGAATTGTCACGTGGTTGTGTAATGCTGTGGGATAATTCCCATGAATTGAAGGTGTCCACACAATTGCATACAAGTTTTAAGGGGACATTGATTAGCTACCGTTGCTTAACGAATGATGGCATTCAACCGAATGTATTGAAGCATCCTGAACCTCTTCGGAACTGTTCTTTGAACATATTAAGTCTGACGGCCGAGCTAGAAAGGGCTTCGAAACAACTAAGTGAACGTAAACCGTTTCAATTTCAACAATTATTCGTTGAGCTATTAGCGGTGCTCTATGACGAACTAGAGGGACAACAACAGAAAAATAGCTCATGGATGGAACAGGTTCTTCATTATATAGACACACATTTTCATGAGGATGTGACGCGTGAGCAAATGGCCATATTCGCACAAGTAAGCCCTGAACATTTCTCCCGTGCATTTCGCAGACATACTTCTCAAACCTTCAGTGACTACCTTGCCTTGTTACGGATTCGTGCATCTCAGAATAGGCTCCTATACGATATGCCAAAACTAGAGAACTTGGCACAGGAAGTGGGCTATAAAGAAGGTGCATATTTAAGTCGGAAATTTAAGCAATTGGTCGGTTTATCACCTACTGCCTATCATCAAAAGAAAAAACGTGTGGTTGCTCTTAATAGTAACCATACTGCATGCTTACTGGCATTAGGTATCACGCCAGAGTTAGGCGTATATTCCTCCTGGATGGAAAGTGAAAATCCAGTGAATCCCTTGCAGAAACTCTATGAATCTGGAATAAGTACATCCTCTTTTTATAACACCATTGCTTCCACTCGGCCTGATTTAATCATTGATTATTATTCTGCGAAGGGGAGCAAAGAACTTCTACCGCTGGCTCCCGTGCTTGGCCTTCCTTTTATGAACATGAGCTGGAGAGAGCAATTTCGCCTCATTGCTGGTGTTGTAGAAAGACAACAGCAAGTAGAGGAATGGCTCGCCCATTACGATGAACAAATATGGACCTTTAATCAGAAACTGGACCAGCAGCTAGGAAAAAGGGGAACAGCGGTATTGTGGGAGATTGGTACAAGTTCAGCTTATAGCATTCATAGTAGCCATGGGAGAGGAAGCCAAATCTTGTATGAAGATATCGGCTTTCGTCCTCCAGCCTCTTTGCTTAAGCATGGTATTGAACAATGGGGATTTGTAGAGGAAGAGATTGAAGCTATCGTAGACTACCCGGCCGATCATATCTTTATTACTGGGATACCCTCAAATCCAGGAATAATGAAACGTGTGGACAGCCTGTTTAAGTCTGAGCCCTGGATGAAGATGGAAGCTGTCAAGAATAAGCATGTGTACTTAATTGACCAACCAGATTTGTTCTTTGGTTATGATCCTTTATCCTCTCAGGCGCAGTTATTTGAATTAATGAGGGTGCTAATATCACAAGAATGAAGGGGATTAGATCATTTTAGTGCATAGACAATTCTGTCCAGACCCCTTAATGTTATAAGTGATAATGATTATCATTATTAATTAAAGGGAGATTAAACATTGCATTTACTAGAAAACGATCATAAGGGACGAAAGCTATTTGTAACGTTAGTGTTACTTATGATTTTAATAGTCCTTTCTGCTTGCGGAGCGACAGAAAAAACTTCGAATAGTGGGTCGGTAGATAAAGTAGGGTCGGACCAAGATACAGGAACTAACACGAACAGTACTACGAAAACCATTGCTACAGTAAACGGAGAGATTGAAATTCCTGTCAAACCGCAACGTATTGTAGCAGAGGAATACCTTGGCAGTCTGATTGCCTTAGATGTTATTCCGGTGGGAGCACCGGAACTGACAATAAATAATTATTATTTTGAAGATGAACTTTTGGGGGTTTCTGATACTGGAGTTTACGGAAGTCCATCTGCTGAAAGTATTCTTGCCCTTAACCCGGATCTTATTATTACTGGAAATGGAGAGAGCTATGAGATTTTAAGAAAAATTGCTCCAACAATCGTTATTCCATATGGTGATTTGAAGAATGCTCACGAGGAGCTGACCTTTTTCGGGCAACTACTAGGTAAAGAAAAGGAAGCAGAAGTTTGGCTAAATAAATATGACCAGCAAATTGCAAACGCAAAAGCTAAGGTTGACGCAGCTATCACCAAAGATGCAAGTTTTTCTATTATGGAAGATGGTGGAAAGATAACATATGTATACGGTGATAATTTTGGTCGTGGCGGACAACCAGTTTACCAGGCGCTTGGACGTAACCCACCCAGTGTTGTTGCCGATGAAATTATGGAGAAGCAATGGGCCGAACTCTCGGCAGAAAAGTTAGAAAGTTACGCAGGTGATTATATCATTATGACTTCCAACAGCCGAACAGTTGCCGATTTTGAAGCAGATCCTGTTTGGGGCAGTCTGCCAGCGGTCAAGAATGGCCATCTCTATGTATGGCCAGAGGAACGTTCATGGTATTATGATCCGATTGCTGTCCTTGCTCAAACAGAAGAGCTTGTAACATGGCTCACTAGTCTAGAAAAATAGAAAAAGATGCTCCACAGCCTGTGTTATGGCCTGGGGAGCATCTTTTCTTGCTATATTATTTGGTTTTCACAGTAACTTGGCTTCTCTAGGTTTTCTTTATTTTCCAATAGCGAATTGTCTTGCTTTCTTTTTGAATTTATAAAAATTAGATATTGTCTTTTCTCTTTTTGTCATATACACTTAAGTAGTGAAAATGATTCTCATTCTCATTGAGGTGAACAACATAAGTGAAAACAATTAATTGATAGAGGGGATAACAT
>DYWT01000228.1 GCA_020742515.1 Sporosarcina psychrophila | reverse complement strand
GGTTATCACTTATTTTACCTTTAACGGCGATGCTACAAGGCGCGGGAAGAGTGAAGGTACCGACGCTCCTGCTCATTGGTGGACTGGTTATAAAAATCATTGCTAATCAGCCCCTGGTCCCTGTATGGGATGTCGCGGGAGCAGCAATTGCAGGCAATATCGGTTTCGTAGCGATTACAGTCGGACTCCTGCTGTATTTTAAAAAGATATGGCGAATTCGCCTTGCACCGGCACGTTTTTATGGATGGGTGATTGTGGCGTCTGTCTGCATGATAGCAGTTGTCTTACCATGGATGATCGTTGCAGACGGGTTTTTATTCGACAAGTTACCGAATCGGGTTGGAGCGACGCTTATCGCATTAACCTCCGTCGCGGCAGGTGCGAGTATTTTCCTTTTCGTCATTATGAAATCACGTATAATGGCAGAGAAGGAATGGTTTCTTCTGCCATTCGGCAAACGTTTGGCTACATTGCAATTACAACTCAATAAGTCTAGGAAATGAAGGTGAATGACGTGCATCAGTTAACAATTATCGGTCTTGGTGCAGGTGACCTTGACCAATTGGCCCTCGGGACATACCGGAAATTAAAAGAAGCAAACCGCATCGTAGCACGCACGGATCAGCACCCCGCTGTTGTGGAATTAAGGGCAGAAGGAATCGTGCTGACAAGCTTCGATGAAATTTATGAAAAACATGATTCGTTCGAGCAAGTTTATGATGAAATCGTAGAACAGCTACTCAACATGTGTGCAGAACAACCAGTGACCTATGTTGTACCCGGGCATCCACTCGTGGCAGAACGTACGGTACAATTATTAGTTGAAAAAGAACGCGAAGGCGTCGTCCAGCTTGAAATTGCGGGCGGAAACAGTTTTCTTGACCCGATTTTCGCAGCATTGCGAATTGACCCGATTGAAGGATTTCAACTGCTCGACGGGACGGATATGAAACGCGATGATGTCCATATGACACAGCATATTCTTATTGGACAAGTGTATGATTCATTCGTGGCGTCTGAAGTGAAATTATCACTGATGGAGAAATATGCTTACGATCATCCAGTGACGATTGTAACCGCGGCAGGTTCGACGGGCGAGCAATTGATTTCAGTGCCGCTGTTTGAACTGGATCGTGTGACCGAAATTAATAATTTGACGACGGTATATGTTCCTCCTGTAATTGAACGGGAAGCACGGCTGAAAGACTGGTCGACGTTCAGGGATATTATTGCTGCACTGCGCGCTCCGGACGGTTGCCCTTGGGACCGTGAACAAACGCATGCATCATTGAAACGGTATCTGATTGAAGAAGCGCATGAACTGCTTGAAGCAATCGATAATGAAGATGATAATGCGGTGATTGAAGAACTTGGCGATGTGTTGCTGCAGGTGTTCCTACATGCTCAAATTGGCGAAGACGATGGTTATTTTGCCGTGGAAGACGTGCTTCAATCGATTGGTTCGAAAATGATTCGCCGACACCCGCATGTTTTCGGAGACAAAAATGTGGAAAATTCCGAAGAAGTTCTTCAAAACTGGCAGGAAATCAAACAACAGGAAAAACCGCAAGCTGAATCACTCTTAGAAGGTCAAGAACGTCCTTCTTCCTCACTTTTAACATCGCTTAATTATCAAAAAGAGGCAGCGAAGGTTGGGTTTGATTGGCCGACAATTGACGGTGCATTTGAAAAGTTTGAAGAAGAATGGATGGAGTTCCGCAAAGAGTTGGAAAGTGGAACGAAATATAGTCAAATGGATGAGCTAGGCGATGTTCTATTCACAATCGTCAACATTTCCCGTTTTCTCAAGCTATCGCCGGAAGAAGCGATGGTCCATGCAAATCAAAAATTCAGCAGACGGTTTTCATTTGTCGAAAAGAGTGTGAAAGATGGACACGGCAAGTTTACTGACTATACACTTGATGAACTCGAAGTATTTTGGCAATTAGCGAAAAAAGGGGAAGATAATCATGAGACTCGATAAATTCTTGAAAGTATCCCGCCTTATCAAAAGGCGTACATTGGCGAAACAAGTGGCCGATCAAGGCCGTATAACGATTAATGAAAAAGTTGCCAAGGCATCGTCCGTCGTAAAAGAAAGCGACGAACTTGCGATCCGTTTTGGTCAGAAGATTGTAACGGTGAAAATCAATATGTTAAAAGATACAACGAAAAAAGACGATGCTGCTTCAATGTACACCATTTTGAAGGAAGAAAAACTTGAAAAAGTGGAACCGGAATTCATGGACGACGAAGACTGATCAACATGGCGGGGAATTTCCCTGTCATGTTTTTTTATATCCCGGCATAAGATGGCTGTGAACGTACAAGCAAAGGGGGAAGCATATAATGCAATTTCAAACTGACAGTCCTACGTACGCAATTCCATCAGGAGACCATGTCGTGACTATGCGCAACAGAAAACGAATGGATCTTACATCGGTAAAATCGATCGACCGCTTCGATCAGGAAGAGTTTCTCGTTCGGACATCTCAAGGATTATTGCAAATCCGGGGAGAGGAACTGCGCATCGTTCATCTCGATGTCGATAAAGGGCTCCTTACATTGGAGGGCACGGTCGCCACGATTCAATATGACGAAGAAGAATCAGGCTCAAAAGGTTTCCTCCATAAATTGTTTGGATGAGTCTATCCGTCCAGTTTCTTAGCCTGCTCGCTATGATTGGGACGGGCATTGTTGCCGGAGCATTCATGGACATGATTGGAACAGGTACCGCGCAAGCCGGCAAGAAATCAATTATTCGAAAGCGTGCGGCCTGGCTCGAAGTGATTGGATGGGTACTAGTCGGATGTTGGACTTTTTATATCCTTTATCTTGTAAGGGATGGGGCGTGGCGGATATATGATCCGTTTGCACAGATTAGTGGAATGCTACTTTACGTAACTATCTTCTATAAGCCATTCCGACTTTTCGGAAGGATCTTATTGCTGGTGTTTGTAAAGCCCCTCTGGTTCATTGCTCGGCTGATCGTATCCATCATCCGTTATATCGTACGTTTTATCGTGAAAGTCATTAAAGTTCTCTTTACACCATTTGTTAAATTGTACCGTATCGTTTCCAGAAAACTCTTTAAAAGAAGAGCGAAATGATATACAATGTATGAACTAACAAATTGTATCGTGTGAAGAGAGGAAGTGCAGAACTTGGAACAAAAGCAGCAGAGGAAATCGTCCGAAAGGGTCGCATCGATTCAAACTGAATATGTCCGCTCACTTCAAAAGAAAGAAACGAGAAAGAATGCGCGGAAAGTCCGTTTATATCGTAGACTGACAGTGTTTGCTTTTGCTGCGGCCATTATTCTCGGTGGTATGACCAATATGTTTATTAACCAGAAACATGCATTGGCGGCGAAGGAACTGCAAAAAGTCGAGACAATGGCCGAGCTTGAAGAGGTGCAAGAAGAGAAGGAAATACTGGAAAGACAACTCGTGAAGTTGAATGACGATGACTATATCGCAAAACTCGCACGCAAAGAGTACTTCTTGTCTGAAAAGAATGAAATTATTTTCTCAATACCGGAAAATAAGAAAAAAACGGATAAAAAAGACGACGGAAAAGAGTAGTCTTATTGACACTCTTTTTTTATTGGCTATAATAGAAGTAAGGATCCTGTATTTTACAGGGTCATTAATACGGTTGCAAGGCTCCCAGCGCGGGGCCCGCTTAAATTTTAAGGAGGAGCATTTTTTTTATGTCAATTGAAGTAGGCAGCAAGCTAGAGGGTAAAGTAACAGGGATCACAAACTTCGGGGCATTTGTTGAGCTACCGAACGGTTCAACAGGCCTGGTCCATATAAGTGAAGTGGCGGACAATTACGTCAAAGACATTAATGATCATTTTAAAGTCGGTGACATGGTTGAAGTGAAAGTGATGAACGTCGGTGCAGATGGTAAAATCGGGTTGTCGATCAGAAAAGCGAAGCCTGAATCTGAGCAGCGTCCAGAACGTCCTCAACGCCCGCAACGTCCGCGTCAAGGTGGTCGTCCTACTACAGATCGCCCGGAGAACTTTGAACAGAAAATGGCAAAGTTCATGAAAGATAGCGAAGAGCGTCTCTCTACTTTGAAGAGAGCGACGGAATCGAAACGCGGTGGCCGTGGCGCAAGCAGAGGATAACTTGCTAGCTGTTTCAATTCATGAAAAAATGTACTAATAGCATAGAGAAAAGCGGCAAACAAGGGCATTACACTTGTTTGCCGCTTTTTGATTTTTACATATAGAAGGTTTCTGAGATCACTTTGCGGATAAAGAAGAAAGTCATGGGGAATGCATGCGAATTCATGGCAATTCGGAAGATAGTCATAGCTCGTGAGACAGTTCATGGCAACTTGCTTGGAATTCATGGGGGATGTTCTCGAATTCATGGCAATTCGGAAGATGGTCATGGCTCGCGAGACAGTTCATGGCAACTTGCACGGAATTCATGGGGAAAGCCCGC
>DYWT01000227.1 GCA_020742515.1 Sporosarcina psychrophila | reverse complement strand
AACTTGGAGTGCCATAAATCGAGCGAACGTGATCAAAGAATGTCCAAATACATGAGGACTGAATTAGAATTACTGCTAATACCGCTTCGCCGCTTTGTGGATGCCTCTCGCGATAAGCCGGAAAGGAGAGCACTTTCAGTCTTATCGCTTCGGCTACCACGAAGTCGCGTCTTCGCTGGATGGGCTATGTGAGAAAATGTATTTCATTATCTGTGATGGGATCTGTAACCTGGAGTACGTCTTTCTTGACTATAATTATATTTGTTGAACTATTAAATCCGATGTATAAACTGAGCGAAGGCGCCTATTCGGGGTAGCCGAAGCCATAAGACTGGCGGCGAAGCTGCTTGGTTTATGGAAAGCCACTGAAAAAGTTCTTTTTTATAGTAAGAACTAGTTGATTGTAGTGGAGAGCGGCGACTCCGGCGGGAACAGCGCGAGCTGAAGACCCCCGCAGGAACGCAGTGACGAGGAGGCTGAAGCCGTGCCCGCGGAAAGCGTCCGCTCGGAACGGAAATCAACGGTATTGAAGGTATTCGTACTTTTTCAGTGCCCTCGCTTATGGCGGGAGGCATCCCCTAGCGCCGTAGCGGTTCAGTGGGATTCTTTAATTCAACATATATATTTCATAGTTTCAATTTTTTTCTTTCCGAAATGGCATCTCTGAAATCTTCTTGAATAGTGGTCTAAAAAAATAATAATGCCCCTATTGATCACTGCAATTTCTATAACCTTGCATATAATAAATTATAAGAACAATAACGAATCACTAGTTTACCCAGTTGTTGTTCCCGTTGAAGTGAAAGGAGGTCATTGACTTGAAAACTTCCTTAGGCATCTGGATTGGTTGGCTTGCAATTATTTTAGCCGTAGCAGGATTCTTTTATGCCCCTTATTGGTTAGGTGGCGCCGCACTCGTTCTCGGATTAATCTGTTTAGCTTATCCACAAAAAGTATTGGCATGGATTTCAATCATGCTTGGGATCATTGTGATTTTACTAACAATGTTCCAGTAACCGGCTGATAAGTCGACATTTCAGGGCATGTACGGTTCCTCAACCGCACATGTCTTTTTGTTATGAAGAAATAGGTTTGTATAGAAAACGGACTCCTCAACTGGCACTTTTAAGCTTTTTTTGTTACCCGCCAAATAACCCCTGTCTCAGGAATGGCATTTTCTCCAGCAAAGAGCCCAAAGTCAGCGACATAAAGGACACCCATAGCGTCAAAAACGGCATCAATGGGCCGTTCGAAGCCGCCCCCATGCGTTTCTGAAGCTGGGAGACCAGATCGATTCAATGCAAATACATGTACCTGCCCCGTTTGCATATCGATGCGGGAAACACGGTGCCCTACGCGCGGTAATGGTTTTCCTCCTGTTGTAACAGGAGCATTTGCTCCAAACTCGGCAATATAAGCATCCCCGACTGGACCGAAGGCAGGGCTTTCATTAAAACTGAATCCCATCACTGCGGAGTGTGCCGGAAAAGTGGCTACTGGGCGCGGAGGTTGCATAGGATGTTCAGCTAAGAGAAATGTTGGTTGTGGTTTGCCCTCTGGTTTAAACTGTGGCGAGGTAACGGGTAATCCCCCAGTGAAATCTGGAAAGCCATACCAAACACCAGGACGGATCCACTGAAATTCATCCGGTGAATTGGCGATTGGGCGGCTCCCCCGAACGTCAATCCCATGATTGGCTGCAAATAAACGGTTATAACGATCAAATCGTATTCTGAAAGGGTTGCGTAATCCCCATGAGACTAACTCCAGCTCAGATCCGTCTGCATTGGCTCGCAATATACTTCCATTTGCACGTGTAATTCCATCCACCGTTTTTCCTGGATAGGCCGCAATCCCAAAAGGTACATACGCACCAGTTGTAGTCAATCGATCTGGAAAGCTATCTAAAAAACTGGACGTTTGAAAGCCCTGTCCCTTCAAGGTAATTCTTCCACCCGGATATTCGTGAAAAAAAGGATGTTCCTTAACCCAACTATTGTCTTTCCCTACAACCCCACTATTGGTGGCAGTTCCCTGACCAAAATACATTTTCCCATCAGGTCCGAACACCACCCGATTATTATGATGATCCCCATTACTTGGCAAACCTTCAATGACGTCCTTTTTAGTCCCGTCCGGCAAAATCATCGTGACATAGCGACGATGTGCAACGTAAATATTGCCCTGGTATTCAGTAATTCCCGTTAATGGAGGATTAAAGCCATCAGCTATTACGGTAAACCCCTGTTGCGTCAGCTTTAACACTTTGCCATTGCCGTCTGTTATTCCAGAATCAGCAACTAACATTTCTCCTTTACCGGTAAAGGTAATATTAATAGGCGTGGTTAAACCGGCAGCAAACACATCGATCGTGTAACCAGACGGTAATTGGATATCTCTAGGGTCAATCTTTCTTGAAGGAGTTTGTTCCATACCGTTCCGTTCAGTCATCTGCTACTATCCCCTCTCCACAGTTTCCTAATCAATCTATTCAACCATTGGGCTTTTGGGCACTCATTCGAGTCACAGCTGCTCTCATTTTCTTATACTATATATAGACAATGTGATATGAGATTTTCTACTGGTTGAAAAGGCTTAACTAAAAGGAGTGAGACCGTGTATTTTAATGAATCCATACCATCTCATCCAAAAGATATTCATCAATTCTTTGACAAGTGGTCAAGTACAAAAAAGATGTCGTTTACGGCTTTGATGACGGCACTTGCAGTAATTTTACAAGCGGCTGGCGGGATGTTACCGGGGATTGGTTATTTCTTTAGCCCATTTGCTACTGCCCCGATTTTGCTGGCTGCATTGATTTCATTTCGTTCGGGTGTTTCGACTTATTTACTAACGAGTTGTTTATTATTATTAATTCAACCAAGTGAATTGATTATTTTTCCATTCACTACAGGTCTGCTCGGGTTAGGACTTGGCTGGACATTCTGCAAGTTAAATCGGCGTTTTGGGATTTTAATTGTAAATGGGTTATTATTACTGCTTGGTGCTTGTATCCCCTTGTACGTTTTCGGCTTTCCGCTATTCGGTCCTGTCATCTCTCCGTGGTTTAACATACAGTCTATGATAGGTATTTTGGGATTTTCCTTAATTTACAGCTGGTTATGGTTAGAATTCGGTCTGTTTCTGCTTCGTAAGATTAACATGGTTTTAGATCTGAAATAAAGTAATGCCAAAAAGACCTTTTGAAAGTTCATTGAACTCACAAAAGGTCTATTTAAAAAGATAAGAAAGTATAAGTTTTTGAACCTGGAGCAGTGTCTAGCTCCAGCGCCCAGCCCCTCAGGTCATAAGCAATCCAGCTATGTGGCAAAGAGCGCCACGTCGTACCTGCAAGGATGCAGGTATGCAGTCGTTGCGACAGGACGTCGCGATTTTAGACTGCCTTCCTTTATCACTTATGCCTTTCGGGTCTACCAAGGCGCTTGCGCTTTTCTTAAGTTATAAAGTCATTTCCAATTTGTATGGAAAGAGCCTTCTCTATCCGTACGCTCATAAGTATGCGCACCAAAATAATCACGTTGTGCTTGCAATAGATTTGCGCTGGAATGACCTGTACGATAACTATCATAATAAGTGAGCGAAGCACTTAAGGATGGAAATGACATACCAGACATCATACTTTCCGCAACTACATTTCTTAAACCTAGTTGGTACTCTTTTGTTTTTTCTACAAAGTATGGCGCTACCAATAAATTAGCAATACTCGCTTGTGCATCATAAGCTTCACTAATTGTGTTTAGGAATTCCGCTCGTATAATACAGCCGCCTCGGAATATAAGCGCGATGTCTTTTAACGGCAAGTTCCAGCCGTTAAGTTCCGACGTCCTTTTATATTGAGTGAACCCTTGTGCATAAGCACAAATTTTCCCCATATATAAGGCTTGTCTTACATATTCAATCCATAATTTTTGATCTAACTCTTCATTCCGAGCCTCTGGACCTGCCAATAGGCTAGATGCATACACCCGTTCCTCCTTCACATGGGAAAGGTAACGAGCAAATAACGATTCAGTAATAATTGACACCGGGATGCCATTATCGATTGCTTGTATGCTGGTCCATTTACCTGTTCCATTTTGGCCAGTTTTGTCGAGGATTACATCTACAAGCGGCAAACCTGTTTTATCATCTTGTTTTCTCAAAATGTCGGCAGTGATTTCAATTAGATAACTTTTTAGTTCTCCTTGATTCCACGTATCAAAAATATCAGCAATTTCATTCAATGGTATATGGAGTTTCTCTCTCAAAAAAGTATAGGCTTCAGCGATAAGCTGCATATCTGCGTATTCAATACCGTTATGCACCATTTTCACAAAATGACCTGCACCTTTTGGACCGATATAAACGCAGCAAGGGGTCCCTTCCACTTGAGCAGCAATTTTAGTAAGTATAGGTGCTACTTTTTCATACACTTCCTTATCACCGCCAGGCATGAGGGAAGGCCCTTTTAATGCCCCTTCTTCACCGCCTGAAACACCAATGCCTAAATAATCGATTCCTTTAGCTTTTAATTCATCATATCTGCGTGCAGTATCTTGGTAATTTGAATTGCCGCCGTCCATTATAATATCATCCGGCTCAAGATAAGGTACTAGTGAACGAATCACTGTATCTACAACTTCACCAGCCGTGACCATAAGAAATATCTTTCTCGGTGACTGCAGAGACTGTACAAAACCTTGCACATCATAATATGGATAAATTTGCTCGGGATTGCTTCTTTCTAAAAGTTGATCAGTTAACTCTCTTGTATAATTATAGACAGCCACCTTTTCACCCTTACTTGCCATGTTTAACGCGATACTGCTGCCCATTACCCCAAGACCAATAATACCAATTGTATTACTCATATACTTTCAGACCCCTTTCTATATCACTAAACTTAGTAATAAAATAAACACTAAACCAGCTACTGAAATAATCGATTCAAGCAAGGTCCATGTTGCAAATGTTTCTTTTAGCGTCAAACCAAAAAACTCTTTAAACATCCAGAAACCGGCATCATTTACATGTGATGCAATTAAACTACCCGCCCCTGTCGCTAGTACGACCAAAGCTAAGTTTACATCAGACGTACCTAACATCGGTATAACCAATCCGGCTGTTGTTAAAGCCGCAACAGTCGCTGATCCTAGAGCAATCCTTAATATAGCTGCGATAATCCATGCAAGCAAGATAGGTGATAATGAGGAGTCACTGAATAAATCCGCTACATAACCCCCAACACCGCCATCTATGAGCACTTGTTTAAATGCCCCGCCGCCGCCAATAATTAAAAGCAGCATGCCGATGTTTGCAATTGCGATCGAACAAGAATTCATCACTGCTTTCATTGGGATATTTCTAGCTAATCCCATGGTAAAGACTGCAAGTAATAAAGATAACAACATGGCTGTCGAAGCGTTTCCGATAAAACGTACGACTTCAAAAGCCCGGTTATCTGTAATATCCATCGTCTTCTGTACCATCGAAATAACCGTGGCAATAGACATTAAAATAACAGGAAACATTGCTGTAAATACACTGATTCCAAACCCTGGTGTTTCTTCTATTTTAAACGTTTTTTGCTCACCTAAAGATGCAATATCCCCTGTTCTATTGAACGAATCAGGAACAAGTTTTTTAGCTAGCTTGGTAAATAAAGGACCGGCTATAACGACGGTCGGAATGGCTATAATGAAACCGTAAAGTAAAACTTCACCGATATTTGCCCCATATTCTCCTGCTATTACTGTCGGCCCCGGATGCGGCGGTAAGAAACCATGCGTCACGGAAAGGGCAGCGGCCATTGGGATACCCAAATACAAAATAGAAACCCTTAATTGTTTTGATATTGTAAATACGATTGGAATTAATAACACTAATCCTACTTCAAAGAATAAAGCGATACCGATAATGAATGAAGCAACTACAACAGCCAATTGGATATTTTTTTCTCCAAATTTGTCGATAAGAGTCATCGCAATGCGTTGGGCCCCTCCGGCATCTGCAA
This sequence comes from Sporosarcina psychrophila, assembly GCA_020742515.1. Classification (GTDB taxonomy): domain Bacteria; phylum Bacillota; class Bacilli; order Bacillales_A; family Planococcaceae; genus Sporosarcina; species Sporosarcina psychrophila_B. The sequence goes on along the minus strand of DYWT01000227.1, from coordinate 16,081 downwards.
TTAGTCTTCCCAACATTGCACCGAGACCAAATATAAGTGCTAAATGACCAAGTGTTCCGCCCAGTCCGGCTTCAATTGAGGAGACAATGCTATCCAGTGGCATCCCTAAGGCTAAAGCAACACCAAAAGAGACAATGATTAAAGAAACAAAAGTGTTTAATTTAAAGCCCATGATTAAAACAAGTAACGCAATAATCCCTATCGCTACGATAAATAACGGCATAACAATCTCCTCCCTATCTAAGTTGAACAAATGTATACAGCGTAGGCGCCTTATAAGGTGTAGCCGCAGCGGATTCAATGGATTCATTATTTCAACTTATATATTTTAAATTATTTTTTTATTAAGCTTCTTTGATAACTTGCGATGCTTGTGTATTCATTTTCCAATACTCTGGATAAATTAATGAATATCGGTAATAGTTTTCTGTATTCTTGTACATCGGATTCTATCGGTGTGTGCTTATGGGTGCTGCCAATCATTTCAGATACAACGTCAAATGAGTCAACTTTTCCGGTAGCATAGAGCCCTAAGATACAGGCACCTAGACAGGAACTCTCATAACTTTCTGGGACAATTACTTCCAGATCGAATATATCAGCCATCATTTGACGCCAAACGTCTGACCGGGCAAATCCACCAGTTGCTTGAATGCGGATAACTGGTTCATCCATGACTTCCATCAATGCTAAAAATACTGTGTATAGATTGTAAATCACGCCTTCAAGAGCCGCACGAATCATATGCTCTTTCTTATGCGTCATTGTTAAACCAAAAAATGAGCCGCGTACGTCAGGATTCCATAAGGGTGCACGTTCACCTGCCAGGTATGGATGGAAGAGTAATCCATCCGATCCGGGTCTTACACGTTCAGCAATCTTCGTTAACACTTCATATGGATCAATGCCAAGCCTCTTCGCTGTTTCTACTTCTGCTGATGCAAATTCATCGCGAATCCAGCGAAGTACCATTCCACCATTGTTTACAGGACCGCCAATAACCCAGTGCTTCTCGGTTAGTGCATAGCAAAATATCCGTCCCTTTTCGTCTGTTTGAGGTCGGTCTATGATTGTTCGGATCGCGCCACTCGTCCCAATCGTTACTGCAACTTCCCCCTTGCCAATCGCATTCACGCCTATATTGGAAAGAACCCCATCACTTGCACCAATGACAAAGGAAGTTTGCGGCGTGACACCAAGCTTGTTCGCTATTCCCTGGTTACAATTAGTAAAAATCTCGGTTGTCGGTACAAGTTCCGATAGCTGGTCGGGGGTTACCCCGGCAATTTCCAATGCCTCTTCATCCCACTTCAGTTGTTTAAGATTCATCATGCCCATTGCTGAAGCGATAGAATGATCCACAACATACCGGTCAAAGAATTTTTTGAAAATGTATTCTTTAATTCCTATATATTTTTTGGCTTTTATCGCTATTTCAGGACGGTCATGCACGATCCAAGCAATTTTACTTAAAGGGGACATAGGGTGAATAGGCGTTCCAGTTCGTTTATACACTTCATGACCATTTAACTCTTCTTTTATTTTACGGGTCCAAGCTTCACTTCTATTGTCTGCCCAAGTGATACATTGCGTCAGCGGCTGATCATTTTCATCCATCGCGATAATGCTATGCATCGCACTGCTAAATGATATGAACAGTAACTTTTCTGGAGTAATTTGTGAACTTTTCATTATAGTTGAAATGGCTTGTAAAACCGCTCGATATATTTCTTCCGGATCCTGTTCTGCTGTTGAGATATCTGGTGTATAAAGGGGATACCCAATATTCTCTTGCTGAATGATTTCACCTTTTTCGGTAAATAAAACAGCTTTAGTACTCGTTGTGCCTATATCTACCCCTACCATATAGTTCGTCATACTTTTCGCTCCTTTCTTTTAGCGAGCATTTGTTGCGACATCCAAAGGTCTGTCACTTTTCCTTGCACATCATCGAAATTTTGATGCAAAGCTTGAATCATGATATCTCGATCTTTTGTATTTATGGCTTTAATATAAATTTCATGGTTACTCAAGATACGTGTGAAATCATCGTATTTTTCCACCAAACGCATTCGCATCGATAAAAGGATTAAACTTTCCATAACAGGTTTCGTGTTATTCCAAATCAGCATGATGTATGAATGGTCAATTGAACGAATAATCGTTTCATGAAACAAAACGTCTTGATAGGAGAATTCATCTGCATCCTTATATTTAATGGCGACTTCCATCATTTCGAGTATCTTACTTAGTTCTCTTACTAATTCCGTTGTGTCTATTTTAACGATTCGTTCATAAACAAAGGTTTCTATCAATAAACGTACATCATAGATCTCCTTGATATCCTTCTCGGTTAAACCAACTACAACCGCACCCATTCTTTCTAATCGTATAATATTTTCTGATGCCAATATTTTTAATGCCTCGCGAATAGGAGAACGACTCACTTCAAATTCCAAAGCTAATTTATTTTCCGATAAAACAGTGCCCTTTTCTATTACGCCGGAAATAATCCGCATTCTAAGTTCGCATGCTAAACGTGCTCCTGTGGAAGCGCTTGCAATCCATTTTTCAGGATATAGGAAATCCTTGGATTTACTCATACCATCACTTCCTTATCTACATATAGATATACTTGTATACAAGTATGATAGTGCAAAAATGGCGAAATGTAAACGCTTATATGATGGATTAAAAGAAAGATATTGAACCGGTTCTTAATCGGTGACGCTTTTCCAATAGAATGACAAATCCTATACGATAGAAGGCCTCTATTGTAGCAGCGCGAAAGAAGGTGAACTTCATGTCGGAAACAGATAGCAGAATGTATTTAAGGCTTTACTCACGCTTTGAAAATACATTATTTCGAGCGTAGGAGTCCAGAATAATAACTCTGTTTATGAGCTGGGAAAACAGCTCTGTATACAGTGACTTTAAATATGGAAACATATCATAAGTAATAAATCTACTCGAACAGTAGCAACAATAAAGGGAAGTATTACTGAACAAATGGACTTGCATGTACCCTTTTTGTCCCTCAACATCGAGCAAACTTAAAAGCCCACCTTTTTGAAAAGGTGAGCTTTTTATGAGTTTATTTTTCCAACTTATCATAGTCTCAACGTTGTCAATATTTCTTTGAAACCCTGTCATCTACACGGAACATTTTTATCGCTTCAATTTCTCCAGTAATCTGATCTAATTCATGTTCCAACGTATTAAGTAAAATCAATTTAGCATCCAACTTTTCCTCGTACTCCAACGATTTAGCCAATAACTCTTTTATTTGACGGTCTAATTGCAGAAGTGTTTCAGCATCAATTGCAACTAGATTTGTCAAATCGTAGGAGCCGATATCTGTAGAAATACTTTTTTTTCTGTTACCGCTTTTATTTGCTACAATCTTTTTATTCTGTTTTTGTAAATCTGATACTTCACTTTGTAGTCTTCTTATTATACTGCTTTTTTCTTCAATTTCTTTTAGTAAGTGCTGTTGCACTTTTTCAGATTCGATTCGCTTTTGGTTAGTTATGTCTAATTTCTCTATTCGGGATTGTACTTGTGTATTTGATTCTTGAATGAGATGTACCAGCTTATTTTCGAGCTGCTCTATAGTCGTTTTATACTCTGCAATCTTATTATAAAGAGAAGAAATTTGCCTGTCATTATATAGACTGGTATCAAGTCCATCTTTTAAATCATTAATGACATCGGTCAACTGTTTATTCGTCGTCCATAAACCAGTTTTTGTTTTTCTCAATGTATCAATAGAAGTAATATACTTTTCGCTTTGGACCTCATGTAAATGAATATGTTTTTCATAGTCATTAGTACGCTTTTCAAATTCTTTATGTAACGTGTGTAACTCCTCAGAAAGCATATTTTTTTCATTTATTAATTGTATATTTTCCTGCTCTAGCTTTTCTGCTAATGAATAGTGGTAGCTGTCATGATATTTTTTCACTTCCTGTTTGTACTTTGCCAATTCTGCCTTCAAAAAGATAATCATTTGCTGAAGTTGCAGAGGATCCTTATTTTTGATGTATTCACTATTCATAGCTGAACCTCCTTTCACAGATGTTTCGGGGGCAAGGGGTGCATCAGATGCCCTTAAAATTTTTCTTTTAACAGAGCAATCATCTCTTCAAAGTCTTTTTTATTATCCGCCATGACATTTTCAAGCTCCTTTAAAGTCTTTTCTTGAGCATCCTCACTCACTTCTCCATAGGACCGGCGCTCTCCGTTCATCAACAGATAGATAATTATCATATTCAATGTACTATTCTCTAGAAATACAAAACTATTATTGTTTTCCTGCCCATCTTCTTTACGTTCGTTAAGCTGGTCTTTCATAAATTGGCGGATTACATGCTTTACTAGTAAATCTTGTTCATTTCCGTCGATCTCACTCATTTTCATCCCCCTGTATACGGACAGTTCCATTAAGATTGATAGGATTAATCGCAGCAAGCCCATCTTTCACTTGATCACTGAATGTAAATCCCGTGATACTCCCTGCATAAGTTTCTTTAGGTGACCATTTAATCTGAAAATTTGAAAATGAAATGATTTCATTAGGTTCTATGGATGGTTTGCCTAAAGGCTTAAGCCAGAATTCCTCTTTATTCGTTTTTTCATTTGTTCGTTCCCATCCACCCGCACCTTTTAATGACTGCTTAAAGTGTTCATAAACATATTTACCGGAGAAAGAGAAAGGACTATCTTTAGGTATTTTTATACATAAGTAAGGATTTGTAATTGGCTGATTTCCTATGTTATGTAAATGATATGATCCTAGACATAGGCTCTCCTGCTCCGGGTCGTGTGAAATGTTCAGTGAGTATGTAAAATAACTTATTATATTCACTCTGACAGGTTCATGCAGCTCATCTATCAATTTCTTAATTTCATGCAGGTATGATTTTGTTTGATGTTGAAGCTCCGCAACCTTCTCTTCCAAATGATTTCTACTGTGTTTCACCATTTTCTACCCCATTTCAAAAAAAATAAAGAGAGGAATCTCCTCTCTTTAAGATATGTTTGGTACTTAATCATTATCACCATTACCCGATATTAGTGGCAGCAATTTCCGCCGTCTGGGAAAACAACAGAGCATTGCTGTGGACGCATTGGCGGAGGGCAAGCTGTTGGTAGATCATCTCTTGGTTCACAGTAGTCAGCTAAAAACTCAACAGTCACCGGGAATGTTGACTGGATACTTTGACAAGTTGCGACTGAAATATTTAGACCAGTGAATGTGATTGTTAGTGCAGTTGTATCCATTGTGAACGTTCCTGGAGAACACACGAAACAGTCTAGATCCGTGTAAGTAATTGCAACGTCTGTTCCTTCAGGCGCGCACAAGGTTACCTGTTCACAACGGCTAACAGGAATAATCGCACTCGTCAACACCAGTCCGCTCGCTAGCGTAACGAGAATTCTTACATCGAAATTCTTTTGAATATTGAGCTGTTGAAGCAGTACATTTTTTCCATCGATGCAGAATGGACGATTATCACGATTAGTGATTACGATTGGATTCATCGCAGCAGGTGTCACATCACAGGATACAGTAGCACCTACTAAAGTTGTCGTGGGTAATATTCCTGGAAAAGAAATTGCTCCTGTTGGGAAAATATCAAATGAGTTTTCTTTAACAATCCAGTCGTACACCTTGTCGACATTTATACAAATTAATTCTTGACCCTCACACAACTTTTTTTCTTGCATGTTTGCAGACACCTCCAAGTTTTTTATCTTTCGTTCGTAGCATATGACGTGAAAAAGTTCGTGTATGGGCAAAGAAATGACTTATCGAGATTTTCATCAAATTGCACCTCTAATTGATAGGGAATGAAGAATTTCATGCATATGTATTTTTTAAAAGAACGTTGTTTCCCCCTAAGAATTCCGCATTTTGTCACGGATTGAAACCATCATTAATAGAATAGTAATGGACTGTAAAGGAGTGAAAATAGATGGAAAATTCTAAGTTATACTCCACTCATGACATCGAAAAACTAAAAAAGAAAATCGCAACATACAGAGATACCTTAACCACATTGAAAAATGGAAACTCAATTGATGACTATCTTTTCATGAAGGGCGAATTTAATGGTTTTAAAACGAAAATATCAGATTTAGAAGGGGAACTTGAACTAATGAATGAAAAGCAAAGTACACATCTAGAGGAGCAAGAATTGCAAGTTGAAAAATTTTCGATGCAGATTGACTCTCTGCATCAAACTGTAGAGGAATTGAATCAAGATATTTCAGTACTTATGGATAAGTTAAGGAAGAATGACAGTGATAATAGCGATCTTATAGAAGAAACACATCTCCAAGTCGGCTTACAAGAAGTTTTAAACTTCGACAATAACAATGTAGCGAGCGAGATAAGTCTTATAAAGGAAGAGACTTCCCAAACCAATGACCAGACTCCGATTTCTACTATTCAAACGAATACCCTCCCCCCATCTTACAAACAACTGAAACAGTTTGTAAATGAAGCGAAAAGTATCGAAGAATTACCTTTTAGCCAAACACCTTCGGATAGAGGTGCCATCCAGAAAAAGCCCCTCGAAGATCAGCAGCGCTTCAGTAAACGAAACTTCCCGTCAAACAGCATTATTCCTGATCAACCATATGATGGCCAATACAGAAAACTGAGCATGAAAACAACAATTCATTTAAATAATGTGTCAAAAAAACATATACTTCCCACAAATCCAAACAAAAACACCACTGACTTTTTACAGCCAACTACTAGCGAACCTGAAAATATAGAAACCGCAACAGAAATCGTAGAAGAATACTTCGACACTACCTCTTATGTAGCCCCTATTGAAAAGAAAGAAGAGCTAATCGAAATTCCAAAAAGATCGAAACAACAAGAATCTAAAAGCAAAGAATCTATATCATTTTTCAAGTTCTTTCGAAAAGAAAATTAAACTAGAAAACCGAGCAATCAATAATAAGTCTAACTCCAATCACTATAGCCGCTTTGACTTATTAGCAAGGCGGTTTTTAATTACGGTCATTAATTAGTTGAAGGTTCTTGACCATTAATGCTGTATAAATTAAAATCGTTTAAAACAAATAGTTGATAGCCCGTCCGCCCTGCTATTCTTCTGAATAGAATAGCAGAGAAAGGAGGTGTTAAAATGTATTATAATAATTCTCGTAACCGCGGATGTGGTGGTTGTGGTGGATCTGGCGGATGCAGTCAAGCAAGCTGTTTTTGTCAACCATCTAACGGATCAAACGTTTGTAGAGCCCTTGGACCATTTACAGCTGTTGACTCCGCTTGTATAATTCCGCCAGCTAACACTGGTTCTGTCATCCCGTTCGCTTCCGGTGTTGTACCAGTCGTTTTGACTACAGTTTTAGGTGGATTGGTTAGTACGCCGGCTTTCGTTGGATTTGGCACTAACATTCTCAGCCCAACCGTTCTTGGTACTACAATAGACTTGTCAGGTCTGTTCAACGAAGCATTTTCGGTTCCACGAGCAGGTACGTTAACAGCTATTTCTGCATCTTTCACTCTAACAGCTGCAGTGACACTTCTCGGTACTACAACAATCACTGCTCAAATCTTCCGTGCACCAGCAGGAAGTAATACTTTCACTCCTACAGGTGTATCTGTAGATCTAGCCCCGGCTGTAACAGGGGTTCTAGCTGTAGGTACTACAGTTTTTGGAACGTCGGCAAACTTCCCACCAGTGCCAGTAGCAGCGGGTGATCGCTTGTTAATGGTCTTCTCATCAACTACATCAGGGTTGGATCTCGCCGGAGCCATTACAGGTACTGCTAGCGCAGGTTTAACTATCTCGTAAACATTTACTATCGATAAAACAAAGTTCACTTGAAAGTGTTCTAAACGGCTTTTTAAACCCCTTGCCTTAAAATGCAAGGGGCTTTTTGTTTTAATTTGTTTCGGTATCTATGCAATTTTTGCTTTCACTGCTATTCGCAGAGCATGGTCATTCAGCAAAAGCTTATTACCGTAAAACAAACTCCCCCCTGATCATATGATCAAGGGGGAGTTTGGTCGCATTACGTTCCTATTTTAAAAACTGGTTGTCTAACTTTTAATAACCTAGACTCCTGCCTTTTTCAGTCATTTCATGTGCTAGTTTAATAATTGAAACTGCTAACTCGGCATACGTCGCTTCTCGTTCAGGGTTAAAGTGATTCTGGTCAGTCTTTAATAATCCCATTGAGGTTGCCAAGGCCACATAGCCGGTGTACTCCGGTTGTACCTTATTTGCATCGACAATATCAAGTTTATAGATACTGCTTTGCTTAGCTGCCTGCTCAAGACCTAGAGCACGTATATACCAAGCTGCCAATTCTTCTCTTTTAACGGGTGCATCCATATCAAAGCTCTGGCTGTCCCGTTTAATAATGCCCAGTTCAACGGCGCGTTCGACCGATTGATAGAGCGGGTGTTTGGAATCTATATTATCAAAAGTTTGATTCGTGTTTTCGTTTCCTCCATAATATCTGCCGGAATAAATATAAGTAAGTGAATTCATAATGATTTTTATTGCTTCCCCTTTTGATACAGAGGCATCACCATTAAAGTTTTTAGTATCTTTAATGTCTAATATTTTGGCATTAATAAGATAATTAAGTTCCTCTTCTGCCCATGGATGTGAAATGACGGTTGAATTTCCACCACCATACAAGCTATCCCATTCTCCCGTCTTAGCATTTAAAAAACTAAGGTCTGCATCATTAAAAACAGGTAGATAGACTAAATCATAGTGATGATCATCTTTGTTATTCCCTTGTTTCATATAATTAAGTTTTAAGCTTAGTGCTTCTTTCAAGTTAGCAATTGCGTCTTCTTCAGAAATAACTTCATCAATTGATGGCCATTCTTCCATCTCTTGATAGCTGACATTAAGGCTGTTTAAAGAACCATCGCTGGCAATACTTACACCAATTTGATCACCCATCACTGTAATCCCATTTACAATTCTCGGGAAAGAAAAGTAATAATTACCTTGTCTCTCGTCAAAGTGTGCTTCCTCTATAGGCATAGCATAGTGATGTAAATTAGACGGAGCCCATTCCTTAATATATTTCACCGCTTGAGCGAGGGCTTCCTCCCGGGACAAAGCTTTCTCTTTTTCAGGTTTGTCTTCAGTTCGTTCTAGCATGTCACTTTTTATATCACTGTATTGAATAATCTCACCCGTATTTTTATCTAACTCCAAATTCGTTCCATGTCCACCATTCGCATATTCATACATATACTGAATGCTAATAACTGCCTGTCCATTTTGGTTTTCTATTTCGTCTATAGATTGAATATTCAACTTAACCTTCTCTGACTTAATGGCTAGTAATTGTTCAGCAATTTTCTTTGCTTCTTCTAAAGTAATGCCATTCTGTTTTGCCGGGAGTGAATCAGCTGTAATTTTTTCTATTTTTGTTTTCTCTGGGAAATCTACTGAGTAACCGTCTGCAGTCAACCACTTACCTGAAAGTGCGTTAACCCCCCGTAGCTTTGTTGTTGGCTGGTAAACAAGCTGAACGCGGCGTTCACCCGTTCGATAGTCTGTATCAATATGATATTGCAAATCTATAGAGAGATTTTCTTTTACTTTCTTTAAAACCTCGTTTTTATCCATTACTTGTTTTACATCATCAAAGGTAGACGTTTCCAACTTAACAGAGCTTCTGTAAAAACTAACAACTTCACCATTGCCAAGAACAGATACTCCGATTGTTTGATCGGAAATGGATACTTGATTTTCCGTACGGGCAAACGAGAATGAGTATTGTATTGGTTCAGTTAATATTTGATTTGGAAAATAGTTAAAGATATCCGTTTCTAATTGAAATTCCTCTCCACCAAGAGTATTCTTGATAAAATCGACGGCTATTTTCTTAGCATCCTCTTTTGAAACCTTGGCGGGAAATAAAGCTTCTGCTTCATTCGAAGGTTGATAATGAAAATTCTCAATTTCTAAATTCTCCCCAACAAATCCAACACTCCCACTTACTTGCTTACCATTAATTGTCTTAAAAAAGGATAAGCCATAACGTAACGTATCGTCTTCAGGATAAAAGTAACTATTATCCACTCTAAAATCACTATTCGATAAAAAGTCGAACTGGTTGGGAAACAAAGCACGAAACTTCTTAATTAAATCATTTTTCGAAAAAACTGTTTCTGTTGCAGCAACTTGAATTTGTACTTTGTCAGGTTGTCCAATCATTGTAGTTGAAGCGTTGGCAGCAGACGAGTACATCCCAAATGATAGAGCAGTAGAGCTTACTATTACTCCAATTTTTTTAAAGTTCACCAAAATATTCCTCCTAAATTAGTAGTCTATAAATTGTACATTAGATTCAGCGAATTGTGAACAAGAGTTTTTTTAAATACTCTTTATGTAGTTACCCGTTCCGCCTTATCTCTTAAATAATTGAAATCCATTCTCCGCCTTCCCTATTGGTAATTGTATACAATTCTATTGATGTTATGATTGTGATAAAGGAAACATACCAGTTCCGGTTATCACAGTTCACCATTTATAAAAGCCTTCTATAATTTTTTAGATTACAAATGAAGTAACGGTGTTGGAAAAGGTCTTTTCAAATGGTTAAAATTAAGCTGCTTTAAAAGCTAACTTTTAGCATTCCACTAATTCTCCCCTTACACATAAAAGATTTCAGGTTCTTCTGACATCATGCTGCCAGTAACGTTGTAGGTTCTACAATCTAATACAACTAAAATATACGCTGATTTAACAATCTTTATAGTACTTACTTTCTCCTGAAATTAGAATGTGATGGCTTCTACAAAATGAGCAGCTTAATAACTAAAGCAATAAATAATAAAGAACCCATACCGTATTTGGTTTGGGTTCTTTGCTACTTCGTTTGCGTATCGGAGAATGAAAGCATCGATGTCTTTTATAAAAATCATATTCTATAATCTAAAACCCTAATTGACATAATAATTTCTTACTCCAATCTGGATATCATCTACGTCGGAATCATGAATAAAGAATAAAGATTTATGAACTTTACCATCACCGTCTGTCATCGTGATCGTATTGTTTTGAATCTTATACTTGCCTTTTTCTATTTTGCTGGATTGGCTGGTATGTGTCGAAGGATTACTATTTGCCATCAAACTACCTATACTCACGCCTGACAGCTCGAACGTTCCATTTGCTCGAAGGGTTAATTTATATGTCCATGAGTTGGCAGCCGGAGTAATCCCGATTAAACCAGAGTATCCCATAAAGGTATAATTATTATTAAAAGTGGTCCCTTTAGGAACTGGCTGCACCTTATCCAACATAGTCCCGTTTATCATAAGAAAACCATTTTCCGACTTTTTGATTGGAAAGGATTTTCCGTTACTGAGCTTTAGCTCCCCCTTGCTAATCGAGTAATTAAGACATTTTTCCTTTTTGCAATCAATCGTTTCCGGACCTCCATTCGTTGGCGGGCCAATCAGCACCTTTTTATTTGGCATGAAGGTGTAGATGTCCCAACACAAACCGCTACATTCATAACCACCTAAATCCGCCCGAAATCCATAATACATTCCGTTCAATTTATTCAGATCTACAGGAGCCGTTGGTTTATTTTGTTTTTTAGGCTTAGAATCCTCTTTTTTCTTATCAGCCTCTTCCTTTGCTTTCGAATTCAAATACTCTTTTACCGCTTTATCCAACTCTTCTTTCTTAACATTATTTTCTTTCATGAATTCCAATGTAACAATAGAGACTTCGGCGTTATAGGGATCCCAGTAAACAAGGGCTCCAGTAGCATCACCAATAAAATGAAGTGGCACTTGCAAAGCCCCATCAATGCTTTCCGATGCAACTTGAAGTGTAATCGTTTTATTATTCACTTTAGCTTTTTTCTCTCCAACAACTAAAGCAATCGTCTTCTCACTGTTTTTTATAGTAGCTAATTGTTTCTTCGGCTCCCAAATTACCTCCATCTGTAAAGCCTCAAATACAGCACGTAAAGGAACGAACGTAGTACCATTCTTAATCTGAGGTGGAGTTTTTACATTTACCTCCTTTGTATCAATATAGATTTTTATAATAGAATCAGACGAGCTTGCAGAGGCTTTCCAATGTTGTGAACAAACCCCAATCATCAAAATTACAGCAAAACAAACAACCAAGCGAAAAATTCGACCAGGCAAATAACAGTCCCCTCTCTTATTAAACATCGAATATTCAGTATACGTTTCACTCAAATTATTTGCCAGTTACGAAAGTAACATTCATCACATTTCCAAAACATTTAGAGGGTGCTAGGCCCTGGTACAAGTCGGAACCACCCAATTGAGAGTCGAGACCTCGATTCAAGTTCGGTGGTACAGTCACTTAACCTTTAGGGAATTGAAAGATGCTCGGATTCTCATAGTTTCTATTATTCCTCTGTAGTGTGTTCTTAAATTTTTCTGTCATCTAAAAAACTTGATATGTTAATTTTAAAAGCATATATTCAGCCCATATTAGACATTTTGCCGCCAATCGGGTTCGCGTTAGATAAATCCGCAACAGATGCTGCGTTTTGTGTAGTTTAACTTGTCGTAGAGCCTTTCATTCATAGTTTTTTATAGATAGACCATTTCTGAATATTTCTGAATGTAATATTAAAATTGAATAACGTTAGACCCTTTAGACCAGTCAATATAGATGTCAAAAAAGTAATACGATACGTTTGGACAGCACTTTGATGGTTCTTTTTACAAAATGGAGAAACTGCATTAACGAGGCAGATCTATTAGAATAGACCCCCTTTTTAGTCTTTGGTTAATTATGAGTCAGGACTCTTGGAGTGTTTTTAAATTGTGACAAAGTTTAATATTTCCATTAAAACTTGTTACTTGACCGTTATACTCTTGTTATTTTCTTTTGTTATTGTAGTTAATAAGCAGAAGGGACACTGCTAATTTATTCGAGCGAAAAGCTTCATAACGAATATTTAAAAAAACTGACCCTGTTTTAGGCCATTGATTGAGAAGGGGGTAGATGTACATAACGTCTTAATAGAATGCGTGTTATTTCAATTTCGAATTAGTAGTCGGGATTAAAAAATTCAAAAAAAGGGAGTTTGATGATTCTTGGTTAAAGAAACTAATCAAAAAGAAAAGAGCACGAATAAGAAAATTTTGCCGTTTGTAATGTCAACCTCAATGCTAACAGCTGCTATTTTCGGAGCAGGTGGCTCAGCATTAGCAGCTGAAAAGGATGAAGAGACAGGGTTTAAAAATCACGGTGCAGAGGTTTCATCTTTTGCAACCAGTATTCCCGGTTCTCCTGAAAAAGGAAAAATAATGCGGTCAATTGCAAATAAAAATTTGCAGGAAATGGCACCCGATGAAGATGATGATCCAGATAATCCTATGGATGAAGACGAAGCAACTGATGTACCTGTTGACGAAGATGAAGCTACAGATGTACCTGTAGTTGAAGACGAAACAACGGATGTTCCTGTAATTGAAGAGGATGCAACGGATGCACCTGTGATTGAAGACGAAGCTACAGATGTTCCTGTAGTTGAAGAGGATGCAACGGACGCGCCTATAATTGAAGACGAAGCTACAGATGTTCCTGTAGTTGAAGAGGATGCAACGGACGCGCCTATGATTGAAGACGGAGCTACAGATGTTCCTGTAGTTGAAGAGGATGCAACGGATGCACCTCTGATTGAAGACGAAACAACGGATGTTCCTGTAATTGAAGAGGATGCAACGGATACACCTGTAATTGAAGACGAAACAACGGATGTTCCTGTAATTGAAGAGGAACCTGCTGATGAAGATGAGTCAGCAAATGAAACTGACGAAACAGAAAAGCCAGCTGACGATAATATCAATGAAGATACTACGTCACCTGACCAATCTACTGATAGCACTATTATAACAGAAGAGCAAGTAAATGAATATAGATCTGTCATACAAAATTATGGAAGTTTAATTGATTACTATGATTTCCTTATCCAAGAACATCTTGGTATGGTCTTACCAGATGAAGATGGCAATGTAGCAGAAGAAACTGCTGAGGATCTAGCAGAAGTACCTGTTGTTGGTGACACTGTGGAAGAATCTGCTGAAGATGTAGCAGAAACACCTGTTGAGGGTGACATTGCTGCAGAAGAAACTGCTGAAGATGTAGCGGAAACACCTGTTGAGGGTGACATTGCTGCAGAAGAAACTGCTAAAGAAACTGTTCAAACAACGATTTGGGACAACTTAGTCGGTTATTATCAACAAGTTGTTACAGCTTACAATTCTTTATTTAGTTCACTAAAGAAGTAAAATGACAATTAAAATTATATAAATAATTTATTTTGCGGGAAGTGTTATCATTCCCCGCCTGAACTGTATGATTTACGGTTGATCACATTAAAAATTTAATGTTAACAAAATTTTGTGCCCTTGAAAACTCCTAATAGAGTTTTCAAGGGCTTTATTTAGTATAGGTTATTTATAAATTTCTCATTAACACCAATACGACTAGTAACGCTGTAGCGGTTTCAATAGAATTCTATAGTTCAATCTAGATAAACTAATTTTAAAAGCATAAAAAATAACCACCTCTCCAATTTTCTGAGAAGTGGTTATTCCTATACTAATTAATTATGAACTAGACAGCTTCACAAAATAACCTGTGAAGTTGATTACATCATGCCGCCCATTCAATTGCCACCATTAAGCATCTTCACAGAACTTCAAAAGTGCGTACCTAAAAGAATTTTGGTGAGTTTTATTGCACACTTCATAACCGGATAGCAAAACATTGTTGCCGGATTGTTGCCCAACAATCGAGAAAAAGTTCTACTAAAACTACTTATTTATTTTGAATCATACAGTTTCTATAGTATAAAGACTATGAGCTTTAATCTGTCAAGGCAACTACACATGTAAACTGCCTTACTACTCATCACGAATGGCTAAATTATGCCCCCTTCAAACTTTAGATATATCAGTTTATATTTGTTCTAAAACCTACAATGTAGTTTAATACTAATTTAACACCAACTGTCTAAATAACGCCATTCCATTTTAGTGATTCAACAATTTATAAATAGGGTGTGGGAATAACTTCATAAGCTAACTCACCAATTCCAAGAACATTATTAAATACCATTCTAGTTAAAACTGATTCTGTCTCTGAAACAATATATGGCTTAACTCTCCAATTATCTATTATTGCTTTTTCTCCCATCTTTTCGATATCACAAATAATCTTTTCACTTAAATTAAATGCATCTTTATTTCTTTTATCTATACGAGCGGTTACTTTAAATATAAAATTATAAATTTGCCTTATTGAAAAGTAATCTAATAAGTGGTCGAATACACGGTAAAACTTTTCCTTTGGTTCATAGCTAATGCCAGCTTCTTTTAAGCGACGATATAATAAAGACGTAACCTCATCAATCGCCACGTTCTTCCATATCATGTGACAGAATTTTTTATCTTCCAAGAATTCTTCCGCTTTCGGATAAATGAGCCTCTGAATAAAGTAATAGTAATTTTCATCATATGGATTAATATTTATTTTATACTTCATCGTCGTTATATCATATTCAACTTTATCTCCTTCTATAATAGTAAAATTTTCAATAGGAACACTCGAACTTGGCAAGATTAATCTTTCAACTATTAAATAGTTGACAATAGACCAAAATAGCATATCGGATGGGGCAGGCCGTTGTTTTATATAGCTGAAATTTAGTTCTCGCGTTCCTTCTATATAGCACACCTTCACTATTAAACCTAAGAACAATTTCTGCTTCAGATCCAACTTTTTTTCTTCTATTTTATTTGCTAAAGATCTGTGTTCAACAACCAATCTTTCTTTTTTCTCTTTTCTCTCTTGATTGCGACGTATTTTTTCAATTAACTCCTTTTCTTCTTCTTTTTTTATTGTCTCTTGGTGTAAACGCTTCTTCTCTTTTTCAGTTTCTCGCCGATCTAAACACATAACATTTTCACATTTACAGTTTAAATAATCCTCATTATGCAAGCAGTGTTCACATATTATATTCGTAACAATCAAACCGTAGAAATTCTCTCCGTATTTAT
>DYWT01000226.1 GCA_020742515.1 Sporosarcina psychrophila | reverse complement strand
TGTACAGAAATACGCAGTGCCTGGAGTGCTAGTGCTTCAAAGAACTCACCTTTATCCGCATGAATGCTGAATTTAAGCATTTGCAGGGATTGGTGGCGATAGACGCCGTAGAAATTGCGTGCCAATGTACTTTCTCCGATTGTTGAAGAAAGAAAAGACTTCATTTTACTGAAAAGCGTTGTAGGCAAACCTTCCTCAGGAGACGTTCTTTTAAGATCTTTAGAACTTATAGCTTTAGAAAGAAAGGCTTCGGTTTTCGGATTTGCCGGTTGGGGCTTACTGTCAGCAGACTTTTCAACCACTTCTGGACTGTTCATTTTCGACTGGTCATTATAAGGTTTAATGACATAAATATTGGCGCCTAGTCCGCTCATGACGGGACGGATAAAATGAATGCGTTCGATGATGTCGAGCTTTTCTAGTTTGCGGATGGCACGACGGACGGTTGCGTTGGATTTCTGGATAGCTTTCTCGATGGTTTCGTGTTTCAAGTGGGCAGCGCCGTATTTTACGGAATAACGGCGGATCATATCGAGAACAGTCCGCTCGGTTTTATTCATGGCGTTCCAGTTTGCCAACACATGTTGCCGAGTTGCTTCGTCTAAGTCATTTGTATTTGTGAAGTGTGCGTATTGTGTTAGGTAAGTTTTCATTGCGAGTAACCCCTTTATTCTTTATATAGAAGAAAAATAGGGTTTAGGATACATCGGCGCGGAAAAAGTTTTTTGAGTTCGGTGTTATTTGGGAAACTGTAACTGTAACTGTAATTGCATTAAAAAAAGGCAACTGGATTAAACTAACGGGTTCGGTACATGGGGAGAAAACGTTAAAAAGCATGGCATACGGGGACGCAATTCACACATGAATTGGCATCCCCATTTTTGTTGTACCAACGTTTAAGGCGATTCTCAATAGTAAATCGCACTATAATTGGTGAATGAATTAACAAGAGCAGATAAACTTATGTGCCTCTGCTGATCATGTTGTTAGTATGCTTGTTAATCGTTGGGTGGAATAGTTTCTTTGAAGGTAAGCCAAGATAATTGAAAACGTTGAAGGGAATAAGGGATTTAGTGCTAAAATAGATTACAAGAGGACAGCTTATTCAACAAACGGACCAGATTGTTATTATCAAATTAACAACCAGAAGCAATTTGGAATTTAAGGGAGGTATGAAGGGCAAGTGAACAAACTATCCAAAAAGGTTTTGTTTGGTGTTGCTGCGATATCCATTGCTTTAAATTTGGTATTTGCGATAAATTACACTCTAACCCAGAAGGGAAAAAAGTACGATTTAATACAAGCGGTTGATCGTATCTTGTCTTCTATTGACTATGCATCCAGTCTTTTAAATGATGGGGATGAAAAAGATCCTGATTATGAAAAAAACATTAAATTAGCGGCAATGAATATTGCTGCAAGCAGGGGTTGGATTGAAACGCAAGAAAAAGATATGCCCCGTAATTTAGTTTCCTGGATTGGGGGCGTTGAGCTGGGACTGCGTAACAGTGTGCATGGAATTGATGAGGAAGGATTTCAGAGTACAGTTCAAGACTTGAAAAATTTCACGGATGGATATAAAAGGGAATCTGAAAACTTGCGAGTCATCGATTATAAGGTAATATTAGAAAAAATCGAAGATGTCTTAGGTAGTCAAGAATATATGGGCGACCATTACATACGTTAATTGTATTTAATTAACGGGCACAAAGTTGAAAAGGGTTTATGTCTATTCAGTAATCGGGCGCGATTGTGGAACAAGTGTTATGACATTTATATTAGGAAATATGGCAAGTGAAAAACGCACAGGCGTGATAATCTGTGCGTCTTTCACTTGCTTTTTCTATTGTTAATCTATGTCTAAAACATTTGCTAAATCGGTTGTTATTTGACTCGCTATTCGCGTTTTTCTCCCCATCAACCGAACCCGTTAGGATTAGACAGTTGCCTTTTTTTCTTACACGAATTCACGTCTCAACTTCGCCAGTATCCGCTGCCTCCTCTTTTTTATTCCCGCAACGGTAATGCCAATTCTTTCAGCACATTCGCTAAGCGTGAACCCTTCGATGAATAACCAGTGAATAAGTTCTCGCTCAGCCGGAGGCAATATGTCCAGCGCTTCTGCGAGCCCATTCGTTGCTCCATAATGGACATCGAATTCGGTCTCGATTATATACACCAAGGCCTCGTCCTCCATTTGCGTTACATTCTCCTCAAATTTGTTTTCCTTTTTTATTTCATCTAACATAGCGCCTCGAATGCTTCGATAGGCAAACGGCGTGAAATTTCCTTTCGTTTCGTCAAAGCGGTTCAATGCATGCCATAAAGCTACCCTAGCTGCTTGCCTGAAACTGTCATGGTCTCGGTAAATATTCAGTTTGCGGAGAGACGCGGATATCATTGGTTCGTACTGTTTCAAAACGTCTTCAAAATTCAACACTTGAGCGGCCTTCCAGACCGTGCACGATGCTTTGTATTCCCAGGTGACTACATCGTAGTTCATTCGAAATAGGGAATCCAATGCGCATACGTGCTGTTTGGTATGCCATATGTAATGAATGAGGGCTTGAAAAATGACATATGAACCACATTAATTGTATAATTCACCATTTTTAATGTATTTTGACTATGAAATATTATAGGGAAATGGTAATGTATATATAACAGAGGAAAAGGGGGATTTTAATTTGCTGAACTGTGATTCTTATTTAATTGATGGACGAGTATTGGCGCTTAAATCAGTTTTCACTGGGGAATATTATTCCAAAATCATTACAACGCATGGTACATATTTTTCTGAATTGACACCAACAAAATTACTGGATCAGGCTTGCCTTCATAATTTATCAACGAGAGAGGGGCGTATAAACGCTGTATCGACTGTGATGAATTATTCTAAGAAAACGCCGTTTATTATAGCACCAAATGAAATTGGGGTTTTCCCGACGGAATCGCCAAAAAATCCGGATTGTGTCTGGATTTTTAATCATCGGCTCAACGTCGAGGAAGTTGCGAAGGGGGAATCGGTTGTAACGTTCATGGACGGGACATCCATTCAAGTAAAAGTCTCGAAAAACGTCATCTTAAAGCAAAAGCACCGCCTGCACACACTGATGAACTTTAGTAACTTGATGCAACAGGAAAAGGAATTATATGCGCCAGGAGTGAAACGGCTACAGTAAGGGCGAGTAGATGGTATCTATTTAGAAAGTACCCCATGATGTGTGGCAATAAAAGAGAAATCGACCATTGTATTAGAGTGAAAGTTAGATAAGATAGCGAAATGTCTGGTTTTACTCACGTGTGTTGATTAGTTACCTATTCCAACTGAAAAAATGGGGGAAAGAAATCAATTCTAATACTATGTAATGTGACAAAACCAACATCAAGTAAACTAAAACTACAGAACAATAAAATGAAGACCAGACAATTTGGTGGATGTCTGGTTTTTGTGTATGTATAAATTGCTTGTCTTTTATTCGTTTATCAAGGTTGTTTGTGTCAAGTTGGTCGAAATTTATTCTAAAACAATATAATAGTCGAGCACTAAATAGGATGAATTGATACAAAAGCCAAACTTTGCTGCGTATTTAATAGTAATGATTACGATTTGTGTTGACGGTCACAAAGCTTATATATATAATTATAAAGCGTAATGATTACTATTTACGAGAGGGGTATGAGGAATGAAGGGGAAAACAGTAAAATGGTTAAGTATACTAACAGTTAGCTCGATACTTGTAGGGTGTCAAGCTACAGATTCAAAAGAGGAGATTACTAGTAGTGAAGCGTTAACGACAACGCAAGACGTTGATAGTCATTCACATGAAAGTGAGCACAATCACGCACACGATGAAGAAACAGAAAAAATTTACGCTGGATATTTTGAAGATAGCCAAGTACATGAGCGTTCGCTTTCTGATTGGAGAGGGGACTGGCAATCTGTGTATCCATATTTACTAGACGGAACGTTAGATGAGGTATTTGCACATAAAGTGCAACAAAATGAAGATATGACAGCGGAAGAATATAAAGCGTATTACGACGTAGGATATAAAACCGACACTGAGCGTATCGTTATCCAAGGGAATAATGTGACGTTTTTCAACAAAGGAGAGGCTTATACAGGTGAGTATCAATCCGATGGATACGAAATCCTCACGTATGAAGCAGGGAATAAAGGGGTAAGATATATATTTAAATTGGTAGAACCAACGGAAGGGGTTCCTCAGTATATTCAATTTAGTGATCATAGTATCTCACCAAATGATGTGGATCATTACCATTTGTATTGGGGGGAGGATCGCAAAGCTTTATTAGAGGAAGTAATTAATTGGCCTACATTTTACCCATCAGAAATGGATGGACATACAATCGCACATGAGATGATGGCACATTAACCTTTTCGTTCATGGCAGTATTCCATTTTAAAAGTATGTATAAATCCTCTAAACATTGTAACGTAAAATAAAGATAGTTGATCCGACTGGACGCTGTGAATTACTCTTTGTTGCGTAAATTTGGACAAAACATACTGCTCAGCAAACAAGAGACATTGAAGTAGACGGAAAAAAGCTGAAAACGTTCATGCGTTTTCAGCTTTTTTGTACACCCTTATATTGAAGAAACGG
>DYWT01000225.1 GCA_020742515.1 Sporosarcina psychrophila | reverse complement strand
AGTCGAAGGTCCAACCGGATCTTCGGCTTTTTTATTTACTCAGGGTATCGTACTTTCATATATCGGAGAGCGTAACAAAATAAAAGTTAAAAATATATTATAAATATGGAAAAATTAAAAAGGAGGTCTCTGCATGAATACAAAATTAAAAATTTATATTAAGAAGCATTTCCCCGAGTTGTCTACGTTAACTTGGTCAGATGAAGCAGTCTCAATGTCAGGTGATGAATTATTTGAAGATACGAAATTAAAATTATTGTACGAAAATGAATCATTAGATACCAGGCTGTACTACCCAATTGAAATTAATTCTGCCATTTTGCCATTTGAGATATATAAAGAAGAAACGCTGGTTGCCCTAGGTTACACGAACGACGAATCACAAAAAATTATATATTTCAAACATGGCGCCGAAACGCTCATTAACCACCTGTAATCCGTACACTCTACAGAGATTTATATCCTTGGAGCGTACGGATTATTTATTACTATTTAGGAAGAAGGAATGTAAATGCAAAAGAAGACTACCATACCTATAAATCGTATATTTCAAAGATTGGTTCAAGAACACCCTGTAGCAACGAACCAGATACGTAGCCCACGAGACGGCGCTGATATCGTGAAAGAGTTGATCAGTGACGCGGACCGTGAGCATTTTGTCGTATTGAGCTTAAATAATAAACACGAAGTGACCAGTATTGAAATCGCCCATACCGGCTCTCTGAACACATGCATTGTTCATCCTCGAGAAGTATTTAAAAATGCCCTCCTCTCTAATGCTGCTGCGATTTTCATTTGTCATATAGGTATGAAAAATCAATGGCGAAATTATAATTTATTGTACCCACAATGTTATATTAATTTCGCCTTTTTTCTAATGGCGAAATTGAGTTTGAAAGTGGGCTGGAGATAGTGAAATAAGTTAACTTCTTGAAGAGAAAAATGATGAGAACATTATGTTTGAGTTAATTATTGTCCTATACTAGATAAAGAGATTTCATTTTTCTAATTAAATCAGGAGGGACTTAAATGAATAATAATACTATTTCCGGTTTTCATATACTCGGAACTGAAAACGGAAATTTGAAATTAAATACAAATAAAATGTATCATTGGCATATTCAAAAAAAATTAAGAAATACGCTGATTGCACAGGGCGATATAGTGCTAGTTCAAACAAAAAGAGGGAATAGACCCATCCTTGTCATGAATGTTTTTCGTGAAGAAGATAAAGAAAAGAAGAGAAAATATAAACGTGTAATCAAGTTGTTAGAAAAGGCACCTGAGAAAAGCCATGCTGTTAAAAGTTAAAAAACAATTAAAAATGTTAAACAATTGAGCCAGATTGCGGAATAAAAAGTAAAGGCTATCCTGAATAGCCTTTACTTTTTATTCTTTTTTCTTGTGAAAAGCAATATTTGGGAGACAATAGCCAGTACGGGTAATTCAATTAAAGGTCCAATGACCAAAGCTAAAGCAATGAAAGGTTGATCAGGGAATGCTGTCACAGCTATAGCTAAAGACACTGGTGAATTACTGGAAATAATTATCATATTTAAGCTAACTGAATCTTCGTAAGAAAACTTTAAAGACCTTCCAACGAAGCGTCCTACTACATAGTTAATAACAAAAAACAACAAAACCGTAACAACTAAAGTGTAAATGACTTCCATATTTTCAAGTAAATAAGAACCTCGGGAAGCGAACATTGCCATAATAGCCAATGATAAAAAGGAGATTTGAGCAATGCCGAAAAAGGGAATAACTTTGTTGTTTAAAACAGATTTTTTCTTAATAAGAATCGTGTAAGATGAGCAAATGCAAATGGAATAACCAATACAATAAATATACTTTCTATAAGCGTTGATATGGGTATCGATTCAATAGTTCCAGCCAATATTAGCAAATATACTGGCAAAAGTACGACTTGTAAAATTAAATTAATCGGTAAAACTGATGTAGAAAGAGATACATTTCCTTTTGCTATTCCAGTAAAAGCGAGATACCAATCTGTACAAGGTGTCACCATAAGCATGATAAAACCAATCCATAAAGCAGGATAATCAGATAAGAAAACGGAACCTAAACGCCAAGCTAATCAGGGTGGAATCGCGCTCTTTAGTTTTGAGTCGGTTCAATTAACGTTTTTCAGGGGGGAGGTTTTTATTTTGACATTCTATTCGATATAATATAATATAAAACTCATCAAAAAAAATTGATGTGTTAGGGGGAATAAGTCATGATAGAACGGTCTGATGTTTGTGATACAACTTTACTCGACTATGAGAAGAAATTTAAAGCGCTGTCGGATCACAAAAGACTTTATATATTGCGTATTTTGGCAACAGAAGGAAAAACCTGTGTATGTGATTTGAGTGAACTACTAGCATTGCCACAATCTAAATTATCTTATCATCTAAAAATCTTATTAGATGTAAAATTTATTTCTGTTGAGAAAGAAGGAAAGTGGAATTATTATTCAGCCAATCCTAATGAAATAAAAAAGATTTTATCTTCAGACCTCTGTTGTCTTTTTTATCCTGAGTAAATTTTTTTGAACTATATATCAACAAAGATTGATGTGTCATAAGAAAAGGTTGGAATTTGAAATCACTCACACTAGACTAGGAGATAAAAAATGATAGTAAATCATGCAAGTATATTATCTGTCGATTACTTTATAAGTTATTTAGAACTCATTATGAAAGCGAGGCAGTTATCATTAGAAGAAGCTGTGTTTTATATGAAAGAAAATTTTTTTAAAGGTGAAGCCTTTTTATATGGAGAAGTAACAGCTAAACATTTTGAGCAAGCAATTCAACTTTTGAAAAGAGGGAATTTTAAATGAAAGAAATTAAATTATTTACTATAAAAGAGACATCATGCTACGGTGAGGAACCAACAACGACTTCTTGTTGTGCGCCAGAAACGATAAATGAATCAACTTGCTGCTCATCGCCTGAAGTGACAGTAGAAAAACCGGAACAAAAGCAATTTAACTTAGATTTACCTGTAGCCATTATTGGAGCTGGTCCAGTTGGACTTGCGGCGGCAGCACATTTAACCATACAAAAAGTGCCTTTCATCGTCTTTGAATCAGGTGAAAATGTAGGACATAATATTCTTAAGTGGCAACACGTTCAACTATTCAGCCCTTGGCAATACGATATTGATAAAGCAGCACGTCAACTACTTGAAGAAACGGATTGGGAATCACCACAGGATAATATTTTACCGACAGGAAAAGAGTTGGTGGATCAATATTTAGTACCTTTAAGTACATTACCTGTCTTAAAAGAAGCCATTCGATACAACTCAAAAGTTATTTCAATTTCACGTCAACAAAACGATAAAATGAAATCATTACATCGTGAAAAGCAGCCTTTTGAAATTTATGTTGAAAGAAATCATGAAATTGAAATAGTAGAAGCACGTGCAATTATTGATGCAACGGGTACATGGGGGAACCCAAATCCTTCTACTTCAAATGGTGTTTGGTTGAATTCCGAAAAACAATGCGAAAATCACATTGAATACGGTATTCCAGATATAACGAAAAGTGTGAAACGCTATGCCGATAAAACAGTCGCAGTGGTTGGTGGTGGGCACTCTGCTATTAATACATTGTTAGAACTGGCCGATTTACAAAAAGAATTTCCGGAAACCAAATTGATTTGGATTCTACGTAAAAAAAATGTAGAAGATGCCTACGGTGGCGAAGAAAAAGATGCACTTGAAGCACGTGGGGCGCTTGGCTCGAAAATACATTCATTGGTCGATTCAGGTAAAGTACAAGTATATACACCGTTCTACACGATGCAAGTCAAATCAATGAATGGACAAATGGAGTTAGCAGGACGTTATGAAGGCGAAATGACAATTATTAAAGAGATTGACGAGTTGATTGTCAATGCTGGAAATCGTCCGGACTTTTCAATTGAACAAGAACTTCGATTATCCATTGACCCAGCGACGGAAAGTATCGCAGCACTAGCACCACTCATCGATCCAAACGAACACAGTTGTGGTACCGTTCGCGCACATGGTGAAGAAATTCTACGCCAGCCAGAACAAGGTCTTTATATTGTAGGTATGAAGAGTTACGGTCGTGCTCCCACATTCTTAATGGCAACAGGATATGAACAAGTACGTTCAATAACAGCCTATCTTGCAGGAGACATAGAAGCCTCTAAACGAGTTGAACTTGATTTACCTGAAACGGGGGTTTGTAGCGTAAATTTGCAAAATCCTAAAGAAGAATCAAGCTGTAGCACAAATTCATGTTCGTGACAGTTCACATCAAAAAATTGATGTGATTATCGAGAAACGTGATTTTAATGATCATTAACCGTGGGGGTACATTAGGTGTTGCCTACTTTAAGTCATATTCTGAGCTAATATTATCCCCTCGAATATCTGATTTAGACGAAGCTGAAAAGAGTGTTTTTCAACGCTTATTTAACAATACCCCTCGTCAATTGGGTAATGAAACGTATCAACAGTTTTTACAAGCGCATATTAACTTAGCGAATAATGAATAAGCAGCCAACGGGCATTTTGCTCTTCTAAATAAGGTGTTGTACAATGGCAAAAAAAACGTGTGCAAAAAGTATGACCATTCTTATTAATGTCTAAGATAACAGTATGAATACTACCCTTGACCCTGTACTATGGTACAGGGTTTATATTATATTTGGGGTGATGTAAATTGTATTTTAGAGTCGGAGAAATCGCCGAGAAATGTAATGTTAACAAAGAGACAATTAGATATTATGAACGTTTGGGTTTAATTCCAGAGCCTAATCGTACCGAAAAGGGATACCGAATGTATTCACCACAAACGGTGGATCGATTGAATTTCATAAAACGGATGCAGGAATTGGGCTTTACCTTAAATGAAATCGACAAGTTACTAGGGGTTGTCGATCGCGATGAAGCGAAGTGCCGTGATATGTATGATTTCACTGTCCTTAAGATAGAGGACATCCAGCGTAAAATTGAAGATCTTAAGAGAATTGAACAAATGCTGTTAGATCTTAAAGAAAGATGTCCCGAAAACAAAGATATTTATGAATGCCCAATTATTGAAGCATTGATGAAGAAATAAGCTGACTAATAGGAGGATTTTGACATGAAAAGATATCGAATAAGCGTTCAAGGTATGACCTGTACAGGCTGTGAAGAACATGTAGCTGTTGCCCTTGAAAACATGGGGGCAAGCGGGATTGAAGTAGATTATCACCGTGGCGACGCTGTATTTGAGCTACCGAACGGCCAAGGGGTTGAAACAGCGACAAAAGCAATTGCTGAAGCGAACTATCAGCCAGGGAAAATAGAAGAAGTACAATCGCAAGAATTGGTGCAGTTGGGTGATGAAGTTGATTATGATTACATCATTATTGGCTCTGGCCAGTCTGCATATCCATCAGCATTTGTTGTGTCGTTGTCCATATTTTCTCTGCCTCCTCATCCGTCGGTGCGACTATCACGTTAATCCCTGCCATCACATAAGGTGCATCGATTTGTGCAGTCGGCGAGTCTGTTCTGAATGACGAACGGTACATATCGATTTTCTGTTTGTAATCTTCAGGAGT
>DYWT01000224.1 GCA_020742515.1 Sporosarcina psychrophila | reverse complement strand
CACGTTGCTGTTCGCGTTGAGCAAAGGTAAAGAACGCGTCAATGATGCTGGCTTTATCCGGCAAATCATCCAGGTTCGTTTGCTGAATAAAATCGACCACCAATCCTTCTTTGGCACGGTTCCCAAGGCTCGAACGAATTAAGCGTTTGACCTCTTCGGTCATTTCGCCCTTACCTTTGTTTTGTCTGTTGTGTTCGAAAATCAGTCCAAGGATATAATCCAGGTTTATTTCCTGAGACTTCAGCAAATCGACCTCAAAAACCACGTCATCCCAGTCGGTGGTTGATTTTTCTTTTTTGTCAGCTTCTTTCTCACGGCGCTGCCAGTCACGAATATCGTTATAGGCAGAACGATAATCCTGAATCTTGCGTTCAGCAGGGAGACGAATCGTTTGCAATTCAGCGAACTTTTCATCATCCACATAATGTTCTTCTTTGAATTTTTCTACCGCAACAGGATCGCTAAGATCGATTTGTTGCAGGGCTTTCAGCGTGGCAAATTCATCATAGTTTTGCAGGATGTTCTCGGCACGCAGGTATTCGCCAAACAGTTTAACGAAGTCTTTCTTCTCTTTTTCACTTTCAATACTGGCAGGGTCAGGGAACCGTTGTTCCAGTTCTGAAACTACTGTCATGAAGCCGCGTTTAGCTTCACCAGTAGCAGCATCAGTAAAGCCTTCCATATACTCAGCATAACTCTTTTCTAACACCACATTTTTGGTGTTTTTATCACCAAACAGCGTTATGGCATCAATAGTTGAGCGTTCCAGATCCCGGAAAGTGACGATATTACCGAAGGTTTTAGTTGCATCATAAATACGGTTGGTGCGGGAAAATGCCTGCATCAAGCCGTGAAAACGCAGGTTTTTATCGACGAATAGCGTGTTCAATGTTGGAGCATCGAAGCCAGTTAAAAACATCCCCACGACAATTAACAGATCGATATCCTGATTTTTAACCCGTTGGGCTAAATCGCGATAGTAGTTCTGAAAACCGTTACCGTCGGTGCTGAAGTTAGTTTTAAAATAGCTGTTATACTCACGAATTGCAGCGTCAAGAAACTCTTTAGCACTGCTGTCCATTGCGCTGGTATCAAAAGTTTCATCGGAAATTTCACCAATGGCATTTTGTTCTTCATTGGCGGCAAAGGAGAAGATTGTTGCAACACGCAGCGGTTTATAGGTAGCCGATTTATTAGCTGCTTCCTCTTGTAACCGTTTAAACGTCGCGTAATAGGCTTTCGCGGCATCCACGCTACTCACTGCCAGCATGGCATTAAAGCCTTTGGAACCTGGGAAAGTACGGTGGGTCTTCTACTTCCCAGTTCCCCTTTCACACTCTATCTATCATTCATACCTTAAGGAATTTGCGCACAGACATAAAGCTGCCCCACACACCTATAAAGATTCCCATGAATAGGATTAGTCCATTCAGCTGAAAAATGAATGGTGTCGCGTTAAGTAATTGGAATAGTTCTCCCTGCAATTTCGGTTCCCAATGTTCGAATAGCTTGAAATAGGATATAGAAATGATGAGCATCGGGGCAATTGCGCCCAGAATGCCGAGCCACATTCCTTCCAATAAAAACGGAATACGCACGAAGTTGTTCGTCGCTCCGACTAATTTCATGATTTCAATTTCTCTTTTTCTGGCAACGATTGTTATACGGATCGTGTTTGAAATAAGGAACATCGCCGTAAATAACAATGCCAATATTAAGACAAGACCAATGTTGCGACTTGTGTTTAATACTTTGAAGAGTTTTTCCAATTTTTCTTCACCGTACACGACCTCATATGTATAGTCGTATGTATCGATTTTTTTTGCAAGAGTAGCAGTCTGCTGCGGATCTTTCGCTTTTACATACAGCGCATCACCAAGCGGGTTGCTCTGTTTATATAAACTAAGTTCATCACCGAATGATTTAATCATCTTGTCCAACTCTTCGTCCCGCGACGAATAGACCACTTCGATTATTCCTTCTGTCGAACGGACTTTCTCTACTAACCCTTTAATTGCTGCCTTGTCTGCTGCAGGATCTGCAACGACTTTAATTTCCACGTCATTCTCGATGCTTTGCGCCAGTTCGTTTAAATTCATCATAATCACGATGAATACACCTACAAGTAGGAGAGTAACAGTAACGGCACTGACGGATGCAAATGTCATCCAGCTATTACGGCGAATGCTTTTGAAACTTTCGCGTACATGCCGGCCGAATGTTCTAGCCTTCATTGTACTCACCTCCGTACTCATCACGGGTGATCAGGCCGCCTTCTATCGCAATGACACGGTGTCTTATTGTATTAACAATTTCCCTATTATGGGTGGCCATGACAATCGTCGTACCACGAGCATTGATCTGTTCGAAGATCCTCATGATCTCCCATGATGTTTCAGGGTCAAGATTTCCTGTCGGTTCATCCGCAATGACAACTTTCGGTACATTGACGATTGACCTTGCTATGGAGACACGCTGCTCTTCTCCGCCTGACAGTTCGTTCGGGAACATCCGCGCCTTTTGTGTAAGTCCGACAAGTCCCAAGACATCATTCACCTTTTTGCGAATCTCTGCCGGCGACTCCTCGATTACTTCGAGTGCAAACGCTACATTCTCGTAAACATTCAATTTCGGTAGTAGCTTGAAGTCTTGAAATACGACACCAATCTGTCTGCGTAAATAAGGTACACGTTTATTACGCAATGTTGCAAGATTTATGCCGTTAATAATAATATCTCCGCTAGTTGGCACTTCTTCACGATACATCATTTTAATGAACGTTGACTTACCGGCACCACTTGGACCGACCACATAAACGAATTCGCCGCGGTCAATCTCGATGTTAATGCCATTTGCTGCAACGACACCGTTCGGGTACTTTTTGTAGACATTTTTCATCACAATCATTCTAAAACCACCTGAATATTTTTATCTCTCTTTTTTTCCAACAGCCCCATTATAACATGATTCGTCTTTCTAAGTATTACAGTTGTGTTTCATTTAAATCATGAATATAACGTTGGTAAACATAGTTAATAGTACCATTGGCATAACAGGGCTATAAGATCAAAAGACCGACTTACTTGTTTGTATTCGACCTTTTAGGGGTAATTCCTCTATTACAATTTGAAATATTGGTTGATTTTATCAGATACAAAGGGGTGCTGTCGAACTTTGAGGATGCCGGCGCGAAGTCAGGGCTTTCTTAGAGTTAGTCATGGCCCGGCTGCGGATGGTCAGGGCAATTCCGAAGTTAGTCATGGCACTGGCGCGAAGTCATGGCTTTCTTAGAGTTAGTCATGGCTCGACTGCAGTTTGTTAGGGCAATCCGAAAGTTAGTCATGGTACCGACGCGAAGTCAGGGCTTTCTTAGAGTTAGTCAGGGCCCGGCTGCAGTTTGTCAGGGCAATTCCGAAGTTAGTCATGGCACCGGCGTGAAGTCACGGCTTTCTTGGAGTTAGTCAGGGCTAGACTGCAGATGGTCAGGGCAATTCCGAAGTTAGTCATGGCGCCGGCGTGAAGTCAGGACAATCCTAGAGTTAGTCATGGCTCGGCTGCGGTTTGTCAGGGCAATTACAAAGTTAGTCATGGCTCTGTCAACTCAACGTCACTGAAATTTAAACGCAAAAAAACCGCTGCCAGACATTTGTCCAGCAGCAGTTTCGTTGTAAAAGCTTATTTTTTCTCAGAAAGCCATTTCGCAACTGCGTCTGCTTCCGCACCCTTAATAAGACCAGGTGGCATAGAGCCGCGACCGTTGATAATTACGTCATGGATTTCTGTTTCAGACATATGGTCTCCAACCTTTTCAAGTGCGGGACCAACACCGCCTTCTAGGTTTCCGCCGTGACATGATACACAGCTAGTTTGCACCACTTTTTCCGGGTCAACAGACGCTGTATCATTTCCTGTTGTACCAGTAGTCGTGTCTTTGTCTTTTGCTTTATCGCCGCCACATGCCCCAAGGACAAGAACAGCTCCAAGCATTACTGCCAAAAGTTTGTTTTTCATTTTCTTACCTCCTATTTTGAAATTGTGTACTGCCTTCCTTAGTATAACAAAACGATATACATTTAAATCATTTAGGGATTGCCCTAAATTCTTCAAACCGATGACAAATGCCGTCCTCTCAACCCCCATCACACTTTGTCTCAACTTTGTGAACGTGGTTATGACAGCCGTATCAGACAACTCAACGCATTAATTGTGCTACTTCCTTTACTATACACATATCTGGTGCCGACAAAACATCTTAGACAATATTACCATTTTTACCTTACACACAAAAAGAAAAAGCGCACCGAAGTGCACTTCTCTCCAAGACAGTCAATTACGAAATGCGTGAGCGCAAGAAAGCATTGATGAATAAGTCGATTTCTCCGTCCATAACTGCACTGACGTTTCCTGTTTCTGCACTCGTCCGGTGATCTTTCACCATGGAATACGGGTGGAAAACGTATGAACGGATCTGGCTTCCCCAACCAATTTCTTTTTGATCTCCACGAATTTCAAGAAGACGTGCTTCCTCTTCTTCGACTCTGATTTGGTAAATCTTCGCTTTCAATAAATTGATAGCGCGATCACGGTTTTTAATCTGCGAACGTTCTGTCTGACATGTAACAATTGCGCCAGTCGGTAAATGCGTCATACGGACTGCAGAATCTGTCGTATTGACGTGCTGTCCGCCGGCACCGCTTGAACGGTACGTGTCAATTTTAACATCTTCCATTTTCAGGTCAATGTCGACTTCGCCTTCAAATTCTGGCATTACTTCAATTGAAGAAAATGACGTATGGCGTCGGCCTGATGAATCAAATGGAGAAATCCGTACAAGACGGTGAACGCCTTTTTCTGCTTTTAAATAGCCATATGCGTTATGTCCTTTAATCGACAGCGTCACAGACTTCACGCCAGCTTCATCCCCGGCTTGGTAATCGAGTGTTTCGACTTTGAAGCCGCGGTGTTCTGCCCAGCGTGTGTACATGCGAAGCAGCATGGATGCCCAGTCCTGGGATTCCGTACCGCCTGCGCCTGAGTGAAGTTCAAGAACTGCGTTATTGCTGTCAAATTCATCACTGAGTAGCATTTGCAGTTCAAATGCATCTAGTTTACCTTTGAATGCTTTTAAATCCGCGCCAAGTTCTTCTTGCATTTCAGCATCGTTTTCCTCGCGCAACAGTTCAAGTGTCATCTCTAGGTTTTCCTGTTCATCAGTTAATTCCGTATACTCACCGACTACGTCTTTTAACGCATTCGACTCGGAAATTACTTTTTGCGCGCTGTCCTGGTTATCCCAGAATCCCGGCTCTAGCATTGTTTCATCTAACTCTTGAATTCGTGCCTCTTTGTTTTCTAAGTCAAAGAGACCCCCTAAAGTCCGCTAATTTCTTAGCTGATTTGTCAAGCTCGTTGCGTACATCGGATAATTCCATCATAATAGTTTCCTCCTGAATTTGGGTTGCCCGGCTGCTTACGCTTTACCGTGACAGTTTTTATACTTCTTCCCGCTGCCGCATGGGCATGGATCGTTACGACCGATGTTTACTGCGCGACGCACTGGTTTCTTGCGCACTTGCTCGCCATCCTCTTTCGGATTAACGGCCTGTGCTTTAACAACTTCTTCACGTTCAAGATTGTCACGGATTTCCGCTTTCATCACGTATTTCGCTGAATCGGCTTCAATTGACGCGACCATTTCTTCGAACATCGCAAATCCTTCCGCTTGGTACTCACGAAGCGGATCAGATTGACCATAAGCACGTAGATGGATACCATGACGCAACTGATCCATCGCGTCAATATGATCTGTCCATTTCGAGTCAATTGCACGAAGCAAGACGACTTTTTCGAATTCGCGCATACGCTCTTCCGACATCTCCGCTTCCTTCTCATCGTATCGTTCAGTGACTGCATCTTGGATTAGAGACGTTAATTCCTCAACCGACTTTCCTTCCATATCAGCCTTCGTTACGCGACCTTCTGGCAGCATATTAGCGCCTAAGAAATCTTCGAGTGCTTTTAGATTCCAGTCACTTTCTTTTTCTTCTGTCGTATGGATTGCTACAGCATTCGCGATGACATTCGACAACATTTTCTCTAATACTTCACGGATGTTTTCCGTTTCCAGAATTTCATTCCGCTCTTTGTAGATAATTTCACGTTGTAAACGTAATACATCATCATATTGCAGCAAACGTTTCCGTGCATCGAAGTTATTACCTTCTACCCGTTTTTGAGCAGATTCAACCGAACGCGACACCATTTTCGACTGAATCGGCGTCGTATCGTCCATTCCAAGTTTTGTCATCATCGACTTCATTTGATCCGAACCGAAGCGGCGCATCAATTCATCTTCAAGTGATAAATAGAATTGCGTCACACCCGGATCTCCTTGACGACCGGAGCGTCCGCGCAACTGGTTATCGATCCGGCGCGATTCATGTCGTTCCGTACCGAGAACAGCCAGCCCGCCTAGTTCCTGCACGCCTTCTTCAAGTTTAATGTCCGTACCGCGGCCTGCCATATTCGTCGCAATTGTAACGGCGCCTTTATGGCCCGCTTCCAAAATAATCTCAGCTTCTCGACTATGGTTTTTCGCATTCAAGACATTGTGCTTCACGCCATATTTCGTCAAATAGTTCGAAATGATTTCGGACGTTTCAATCGCTACTGTACCGACAAGGACAGGCTGCCCTTTATCATTCCGGTCTTTGATATCTTCCGCAACCGCTTTGTACTTACCTTCCATTGAAGCATAGATAAGATCCGCACGGTCGTCTCGGACAAGCGGACGATTCGTCGGAATGGCAATGACGTTCATGTTGTAAATATTACGGAATTCTTCCTCTTCCGTTTTTGCCGTACCTGTCATGCCTGAAAGCTTATCGTACATACGGAAATAGTTCTGGAACGTGATTGTTGCAAGTGTCATCGTTTCATTCTGAACTTCCAGGCCTTCTTTCGCTTCAATCGCCTGATGGAGCCCATCGCTGTAACGACGACCTTTCATAAGACGTCCTGTGAATGAATCGACAATGACGACTTCGCCTTCCTGAACAACATAATCGACATCGATATGCATGCTCGCCTGTGCTTTCAACGATTGGTTAATCGCATGATTGAGCGTCGTATGTTCCAAATCGAACAAGTTATCGATACTGAATGCGGCTTCTGATTTCTCGATACCGCTTTCCGTCAGAACGACACCTTTCGTCGACTCATCATATGAATAATCTTCATCTTTTTTGAGTGATCTGGTAAACATATTTGCCAAGCGATACAATTCAGCCGCTTTCGCAGCCTGTCCAGAAATAATCAGCGGCGTACGCGCTTCGTCAATTAAAATGGAGTCAACCTCATCAATAACTGCGTAGAACAGCGGACGCTGTACCTTATGTTCATTATAGAGCACCATGTTATCACGCAAGTAATCGAAACCGAGTTCGTTATTCGTACTGTATGTAATATCTGCACTGTACGCTTCACGTTTCTCTTCTTTCGATAAACTATTTAAGTTCAGACCGACCGAGAAACCGAGAAACTCGAAAAGTTGTCCCATTTCCATCGCGTCACGGCTCGCCAGGTATTCATTCACTGTTACAACGTGCACGCCTTGACCGGCAAGTGCGTTCAAATAAACCGCAAGCGTAGACGTCAACGTCTTCCCTTCACCGGTTTTCATCTCAGCGATATTGCCTTCGTGTAAAGCGGCCGCTCCGACAAGCTGCACGCGGAATGGATACATGCCAAGGACACGTTTCGCCGCTTCACGAACGACTGCAAACGCTTCTGCTTGAAGATCATCAAGCGTTTCACCAGCTACGAAACGTTCTTTGAATTCCTCAGTTTTTGCTGTCAGTTGTTCATCCGAAAGCTGTTCCATCTGTGTTGCTAACGCTTCGACCTTATCCGCAATCTTGTCAAGACGCTTCAAATCCCGTTTATTCATATCAAACATTTTATTCAATACGCTAAGCATTCAGGTCACATCCTCATTAGGTTCACCCTTCATTTTAACACTCTGAATTGCACGGTGCAAATGGTCTAGCCAAAACACATTAAGGAAATGTATTTATGCCTGCTGTGAGGGCTATTGTGCGGGGTATACTTCGTTAGAATTCAAAACAAGACCCCTAAGCAAGATTAGCGCTTAAGGGTCTTGTTAATTTTATCATCTTCGCTATATATGTTGAGGTAAAGAATTCCATTAAACCGCTACGGCGCTAGGGAATGCCGCCAGTCATATGGATTCGGCTACCCCTGTAAAGACGCCTTCGTTCGGTTTATATACCGGATTCAGTATTTCAACTCATCAATTCAATTCAATTCGTTTCGATGACACCGTATTTTCCATCGCTACGTTTGTAAACGATGTTTGTGCCGTCCGAATCTGAATCTGTAAAGATGAAGAAATCATGGCCAAGCATGTTCATTTGCAGAATCGCCTCTTCTTGGTCCATCGGTTTCAGATCGAAATTCTTTGTACGAACGATTGCGAATTCCTGATCCTCTTCCATTGCTGCATCGTTGCTTTTTTCTTCGCTTTTGTTCACGGATGCGAAGAATGCTGCAACGCCTTCACGCTCACGGAATTTACGATTGACTTTTGTTTTATATTTACGAATTTGACGCTCCAGCTTGTCGACAATCAAGTCAATCGCTGCATATAGATCGTTATGACGTTCCTCTGCGCGGAGTGTCAAGTTTTTCATTGGAATTGTTACTTCCACTTTAGTCTGCTTATCATTGTAAACTTTCAAATTCACATGTGCTGTGGCGTTCGCACCTTCTGAGAAGTATCTTTCAAGTTTTTGTACTTTCTTCTCGACATGTTCACGAATCGCTGGAGTTACCTCAATATTTTCACCACGGATGTTGAAGTCTAACATATGAACTCCTCCTTTAGTTAACCTATACAGTACTCTTCTACATATTCCCCATAAAGTCCTTCTAAAAACATATTGAATATTTAAAAACTTGTCGATGTGTGACGAATTTGTTGTAAAACGCCTATTCTTCTTCCTTCACAGCGCTTCCCGCGTTGACTTCAGAGCGACGGCGGAGCTTTAGTTCTTCCACGATTAGTTGTTCAATTGCCGGGTCTTCGTCAAAATCATAGCCGTACATATATCCCCCACTATATGGCTTCTTCCAAACAATTACGCCTTGCAGGTCGATTAATTTTTCATGCAGGGTGAATTTGATGTGCAAACGGACAGCTTCACGTTCAAGCGGAATATTGAACTTCGCAAAAAGTTTTGCGCCACCCGGACTGATATCCATGAAATGACACTCACCCGGACTCGATTCTGTATCCGTCCCATTTTCAACGACAATCTGGAATTTAGCTTCAAGCGGTTCCCCAAATGTATACCTAAAATATTCAGTCCGTTTGTAAAGCATCTGATCCACTCCGTTCCATCACAATCTATTTCCCCCACTATAACAGACTACTTAATTTTCAACGAACTTCTGCCAGGCTTTTCGTTCGCAACATTGTCCCATCCAGCGTTGCCACAATCTGTTCATTATCCGCAACCGTTTCATGTATCGTCGCATTCACTTCTTCCAGAGATGCACTCGATTCCGTCAACAAGTCGGCAAATGAGCTTGTCATACGTCCGATGTCCGTTGTCTCTTTTGTAATGGAAGCCATTTTGCCGTCAAACATATCAAACTTCCGATGCAGGTCACTCAGTGTGCTGTGCATCATTCCGATTTTCGTTTCGGCGTCTACCGATAATGCCGCTTGAGTAGTCAGTTTTCCTGTACTACTCGCTAAATTATGGCGCGAACGATCATTCATCGTGTTGACATCTTCCAAATTGCCATTAATTTCAACCAGTGTCACCGCAGTCAGCCCAGCAAGTTTTCGGATTTCATCCGCAACAACTGCGAAACCTTTGCCATGTTCACCTGCTCGTGCGGCTTCAATCGATGCGTTCAATGCGAGAAGATTCGTCTGTCCCGTAATTGTCTCAATCGACTTGGCGAGCGCATTCGTCTTCTCAATATTCTCCGTGAGCGCGTCAAATGATCCGTTTAAGTCAGCGAGGTAGGATTCCACTTCTCCCATACCCGTTCGTAAGTTTTGCATCAGCTCCACCATGTCAGCAGATTCGGTACGTAGCCCAGCAGTGTCTTCATTCATAATCCGTGTTTCCTTATGCATGTCGGCTACGTCAGCTTGCGTGCGCTCCGCATTTTCTGCGATTTTCGCAATTTGCGCTGCTTCCTGCTCAACGCTTGCCGAAACATTGTCCATAATTGCCAGCAGTTCTTTCTGCGCTGTCAAATGACGTCCGGCCGTCTCACCAATCGCCGTCAAATCATCTGCAACTTGTTCAACACTTTCATTCAGTGAACGGTGCTTATTCTCTTCTAAAAGCCGTTGCGCTGCCTGCTCCGTCGTAAACAGATCGACTTGCTTCTCCAGTTTTTTCGTCTGTCTTATTTGGATGAACAGCCCTGCCGCCATCAAAATCAGTACAAGCGTCAAACTGCCCTTACTCTCCGCGATTTGCTCCTGATATGGATACCTCGTTAAAAATACGCCCATGACAACTAGCGATAATGCAAAACCATAAGTCATAATCCGCATCGATAAATGAACGCTGGCAATACCTGCCACAAAAAAGGCGATTCCTGCTGTCGCAACGGCAGGCTCTCCTGCAACCCCGCTCAACGTCGCCGCGAATGCTGTCACACCAAGAACAATCCATGGAAATAACTTTTCAAATAGCATTGCCTTTTTCGACAATGCAAAAAACAGCAATGTCACAACAACTGGAATCGCCATACTTATCGTCTTAATCATCGCTTGTCCTGTCATTATATAAAAAATTAGACCGATGAAACTGGAACCTCCAAGCGTCACAAACAGAATAAAGTTCTTATTGGCAAATTCTTTCCGCCGAATCGTGTCAACAGTATGCATCAGTAATCCCCCTAAATAGTTCTATTTCTCTATTATCTATCTTACTTGCAAATGATTGAATTACCCAATAAATTAAGTTGTGATGAAAGTGGATAAGCAATTCAGATTTGTCATATCCACTTTCACGATCGATCATATCCCTCGAAAACCGATCGTAAACGCCGCATGACCGCCCATATAACCTCGACAACCGATCATATACATCGCGCGACCGATCATATCCATAACCTCCACATTCAAACCCCAGATGCAGACGATCACCTTTAAAGGGGTATCCGCAGGCCGATAATTTTATATCTCCCTCAATACCAATAAATCGCCCTAAAAAAAGGGCGATTTGCCGTTAACTTCTAATTCTTACTGCTTCCTCATGCGTTTCATTGATATACGCTGCGATTTGTTGCTGTTCATCAGTCAATTCTGTAAGCGTTGCATTTAATTCCTCGACAGCTGCGGTGCTTTGTTCGACAATTGCAGCAAAATCCATCGTCCGTTCCTGAATTAATGCACTGTCTTTCGTAATCGCTCCAAAGTCTTGGATGAAATCCGATAACGTCTTCTGCAAATTCCTCATCGTTGTAAACAAATCCGTAAATGACGCACTCGACTCATCTGCCACTGCCGCCTGCATCGTGACTTGCTCCACGCCATTTCCAAGCTTTTTAACCGCTATTTCGTTGTAATTATTTACT
>DYWT01000223.1 GCA_020742515.1 Sporosarcina psychrophila | reverse complement strand
AGCTACAGCGCCTAGCCCCTCGAGTCGCTTCAGTCCTTAAGTTAAAGGCAAAAAACGCCTTTCTCTTAAGGCCCTCCAGCGCTTTTCGGGTCTTCCAAGGCGCTTGCGCTTTTCTTATTGTCCAGCTACAGGCGCCAGACGCTCGGGTCATAAGCAATCCGGCTATGTGGCAAAGAGCGCCACAAGCTGGATCGACTTATGCCTGTCGCGTCTAGCGGGCGCCTTGCGCTTTTCTTTATTCCTTAATTAATCCTTTTTCAATCAGAAAGTCCTTTGCAACATCTTCTGGCTTCTCTTTATCCAAATCGACGCGGGCATTCATTTTCAACATATCTTCTTCCGAAATTTTTCCTGCCAAGCTATTTAATACTTTTTCAAGATCCGGGAACTTTTTCAATGTTTCTTGGCGGACGACTGGCGCCGCGTCATATTTCGGGAAGAACCCTAGATCATCTTCCGTCGTGGCAAGATCGAACATCTGAATACGGCTGTCTGTTGTGAATGCTGGAATAACATCAACATCCCCATTTTTCACCGCTTCATACATCACATTCGGATCTAAGCTTTTCGTTTCCTTAAATTTAAATGGATAAGAAATCACCATATCATCGTAGCCATCACCTTTGCGTTCATAGAATGCATGCGGTGCTCCGAATACCATGTCTTCATCAGCGGAAATTCCCGCTAGGTCGGAGTACGTTTTCGCATTGTATTCTTTGTCCTTCGTGAAAGCGAGCGTATAGCCGTTTTCGAAACCGAGTGGCTTAAGCCATGTTACCTCGAATTTATCTTCGTACCCTTTTTTCACACGTTCCAACACACTTTCAGAACTCTCTCCCGCTTTCGATTCTTCTTTCAGAACGTCTTTCAAACCCGTTCCTGTATATTCTACATAAAGGTCAATATCACCTTTTTCAAGCGCTGGCGTCATGATTGCCACTTCGCCCAGACCATCTTTGTATGTCACTTTATAATCCGTTTCAGCCTCAATATATTTCCCTAAAATATGCGGCAGTATGAATTGCTCTGTCCATGGCTTTCCACTGATAACTATTTCATCTTTACCGCCGCACGCTCCAAGCAGCAGTGTCAACGACAGTAAAATAATTCCTAATCCTTTTTTCATCTTTCTTCCCCCTATCAATGTTGTACGCCTTTTGGTGTTACCTTCTTCTCTACCCATTTCAGGCTAAAGTCAAAAGCGATGGCGAGAAGTGCAACTGGTAGCGCCCCTGCAAGAACAAGCGCATTATTGTAGGACTGCAACCCTCTATAAATAACATCTCCGAGCCCCCCTGCTCCGACAAACGTTGCGAGGGTAGCAATACCGACCGTCAGCACCGTTGCCGTTCTAATCCCCGCCATGATGACAGGCAAGGCGATGGGGAGTTCAATTTTCTTCAAGATTTGATTCGGAGTCATCCCCATTCCGCGACCCGCCTCGACAATCGCTTCATCTACACCGGTAAGACCTGCATATGTATTTCGTACGATTGGCAACAACGCGTAAATAATAAGTGCAATAAGAGCGGTCTTTGAACCAATTCCAATTAAAGGAACTAGAAAACCGAATAACGCAAGACTTGGTATTGTTTGCAGAACTGCTGCTACTCCGATAATCGGCTCTGCAAAACGACGATGGCGGGCGATCAGCATTCCAGCTGGCAAAGCAATGAGAATCCCGATGGCAAGTGCTACAAAAGAAAGGAAAATGTGTTGGAGAAAAGCTTCTGTAATCATGTCTGAGCGGCTAGTCACCGTTTCGATAAAGTTCTTCATGATTTCACCCATTTCCCATTTTCCATGGAGGCTTGTAAGAGAGAATGATGCCCTATATAACCAATTACGACCCCATTTTCAACTACAGCAAGACGGCTGGCAGGATGAGCGTCCAAGATCGTAATTGCTTCCTCCACTGTCAGTGCCGAAGTAACTTCCCTAAATTCGCCTGTCCATGTTTCATCAAAAAAACTAGTAAATTCTTTGATAGGCCTTTGACCAAAATTCCGCTGTCTATCAATTCGTTCCTGTCCAATAAATTCACGAACAAAATCATTTGCCTGATTCTCAATCAATTCATCGGGTGAAGATATCTGCTCTATTTGCCCCTCCCGCATCACGATAATTACATCTGCAATATCGAGTGCTTCATCCATATCATGTGTTACAAATACAATTGTCTTTTGGATTTTCTTCTGCAACTTTTTTAATTCTTTCTGCAGCTGCTCACGGCTGATGGGATCCAGCGCCGAAAAGGGCTCGTCCATTAAAATAATATTCGGGTCACTCGCAAGTGCCCGGCTAACGCCGACCCGCTGCTGTTGCCCGCCAGATAGTTCAAAAGGATAGCGCTTCTTAAATATACCCGGATCGAGATCCACCATATCGAGCAGTTCATCGACACGACCAGTAATTTTTCCTTTATCCCACTTGAGTAATTCCGGAACAAGTGCAATATTATCTTCAATCGTCATATGAGGAATGAGACCAATGCGCTGAATGACATAGCCGATTGAACGACGTAGCTCCACTTCATCCCGTTCGGAAATTGGCAGCTCATCGATATAGACAGCGCCTTCTGACGGCGCTTCTAGCCGATTAATCATTCGCATAAGCGTCGTCTTTCCACAGCCGGATGGACCGATAATAGCCGTCAGCTTATGTGTAGGGATTGTCACAGAAACACCTTTCAACGCCTCTGTACCGTCCGCAAAACGTTTTGTTACATTATCAAAGCGTATCATGGAATTCCTCCTATTGAAGTTCTTTGCGGCGAAGACACTAACCATCTTTCAACTTCATCCGATGTCTTCAGCAGTACGACATCCGCTTTAGTTTTCTGCAAAATGTTTAATACACCCGGCCGCGCGTCTTTCGGATAGCGCCAAATCCAGCGGGCAAATTTCATATCAATCTTTTCTGGACACCCCTTCGCCATATCTGGACGCGTCTGTCCCCAGTAGCTCCATGCTCTTTTCATGACTCGCGATAGGCAAAGCCAGTTTGGGAAGTCAAGGAAGATGATTAAATCCGCATATTGTGCTCTCATTTCAAGTGTGGAATCAAAATTTCCATCGATGATCCATTCAGGCTGCGCTACCACATCTTTCAACATCTCCCGGAACTCCGGTTTCGATGTAGGCACCCACCCTTCATTCCAAAATAGGGCATCGAGATGATGCAAGGGCAATCCCCACCTCAGAGCAAGCTTGCGGGACAAAGTCGATTTCCCGGCGCCGCTGCAACCAATAATCAGTACTTTTCGATGTTGAATCGTTTTCATTAATTCATCTCTCCCAATACACGGCCAATCTCCAGCCAATCCGCATCCAGTGAGGGTCTATGCGAGGGCCTGTAAAAAATAGACGCGGGATGAAATGTTGGTACGATTGTATACAATTCTTTCGTCCAGTTGAATGTCGTATCATCCAGTTCGTTCAAATACTGAATCGGTCGCTTTAACAGCTTTCCATGGAGTTCTGTCACTTTGGCTTCTTTGCCGAGCAGCCGTTGCAACCCGACGTTGCCGAGCGTGACGATCAGTTTCGGTTCAATGTTCGCCAGCTCATAATCGAGCACGGGCGCATGTGCCAAAATTTCTTTCATTGTTGGCGGCCGATTATATTTCCGTTCCGTTTTCGTTCCGTCACGGTTATTTTTCGTTCCCCATCTATAGGGCCTGCTGCGGACTGCACTTGTAATATAAACGTCCTCACGTGTTAAACCGATTGTGGCGAGTGACTTCATCAATTCCTTACCGGCACGTCCAATGAATGGAATGCCATCAACCAATTCGAACTCACCCGGTGCTTCTCCTATTAGCATCAGTTTCGGCTTTTTCGGGCCTTCCCCGTAAATGAATCCCTCCACAGGAAAGCCTTCTACCCGCTCTTTTCCAAGAGTCGCAATCGATTCAGGTATACGGAACATCAAATCACCCCTTTCTGGTCTTTTCATTCTAACAAAATAAGCCTTTCCATCAAAAGGAAAGACTCTAAACTTTAAAGCTATTGGCGTGTTGTGTTATGTAGTTTGTGATTTACGCTGTTTAGTTTGGGCCATATGTTGTTAACTATTCAAGGTAAATAAATGTTCTATAGAATTCTTTATTGTGCTCCAGTTATATATGGACCCAATGCCTCGTCCACACTATTCGCGAAATTTTTCCCCGCACCCCAATCAAAGCGCATGAACATTCCTTCTGAACCGCCGGATGCAACTGCATGGACTTTCGTTTGTCCAGCTAAATTATCGATTGTCACAGTAAGCGACGCTCGGTTGCTAGACCTCATATAATACTTTTCAAACACCGCTACATGGATCTCATGTTCACCAAGCCGCCTTACATACTGATCGACAAGCGTTCCACTGATGCTCCCCCTCACAACGTAT
This sequence comes from Sporosarcina psychrophila, assembly GCA_020742515.1. Classification (GTDB taxonomy): domain Bacteria; phylum Bacillota; class Bacilli; order Bacillales_A; family Planococcaceae; genus Sporosarcina; species Sporosarcina psychrophila_B. Next base: position 14,389 of record DYWT01000223.1, on the reverse strand, counting down.
GTTTCAATAGCATTCATTGCAACTACTGGTGATAGTCTCACAGTAAATTCACGTACTGACATTTTACCATCTCCCTTTATCCTTATCTTAATTTACGGATGAACAGGGGCAGAAGTTTCATTCATATGTTGAACATTGAATTCACTAGGGATGCTTTTGCTCAGTAAATATAGGTATTCATTTGTTCAACATATCCTATAAAGTCAAAAAACCTGCCCTCATCGCCTAGGGCAGGTCCATCATTCATTCCAATTCTAGTTGTTTTGTTTCTGTCCCTAAAAAAATGACGGCTAATACGCCGATAATAATTGCTCCGCAAAAGATGCCGAAGACTGTACTGAATCCGTATCCTGCTGCAAGAAGCGAACCAACGAGCAACGGTCCAAAAATACCTCCAATGCGACCAACCGCGGCTGCCATTCCGGAACCTGTTGCACGGATTGCAGTTGGATATTGTTCTGGGGAGTATGCATATAATGCTCCCCATGCCCCCAAGTTAAAGAAAGATAATAATGCTCCTGAAATAAGAAGCAGCGTTAGTGTTTCCGCATTTCCAAAAAACAATGCACTGGCCGCAGTTCCAAGAAGATACGTTGCAAGAACAAACTTCCGTCCTGCCCTCTCTATTAACCAAGCAGCAGTAAAGTAGCCAGGCAATTGCGCTAGCGTCATGATCAAAACGTATTTAAAACTATGGATTAAATCGAAGCCTTTCATCACCATGACACTAGGTAACCAAAGAAACATACCGTAATAGGAGAACACAACCGTAAACCAGACGATCCAAAGCATGAGCGTCCGCTTTGCGTACTTCTTCGACCAGATTGTTTTGATTTTATCCCCCATTGACTGTTTGGGCTGTCCATCCGCTTTAAATTTCGGCGAATCTGGCAATCTACGCCGAAGGTAAATGGCGTAAAATGCAGGGAGGGCTGTGATGATTAGCGCTAGTCTCCAACCATAGTCCGGGATGATAAAGTAAGCAATTAAGGCAGCAATCAACCAACCCGCTGCCCAGAAACTTTCAAGAAGAACGACGATGCGCCCCCGTTCATGTGCCTCTACGCTTTCAGATACCAAGGTTGACGCGACTGGCAATTCACCGCCAAGTCCTGCTCCGACAAAAAAGCGAAGGATCAGAAATGCCGTAAGTGTCATCGTCAACGCCGACAATCCGCTCGCGACCGAGAATAGAACAAGCGTCATCATAAAGACATTTTTTCTGCCGACGCGGTCCGCCAGCAATCCAAAACCAAACGCACCAACAGCCATCCCGATTGAGTTGACACTGCCTATCCAGCCCATCTGGGACGGTGTTAAATGCCATTCTACTGTAAGTGCCGCAATAACGAACGACAGAATTCCCACATCCATTGCATCGAACATCCAGCCTGTTCCTGCGAGTGCTAATAATTTATTTCGAGAAATTCCCTGTTTCTTTTTCACGATTTTTCTGCCCCTTGTAATGTAATGTATAACTAGGTGTCTTTACACCTGTAATTATACCCCATACACTAAGGTAGCACAAAGGTTTTTTAAGCTACAAGCACTAGACTGACTGCCATAACTGCCATTCCAGCCATCATACCGTAAACAGATAGATGGGCTTCTCCGTATTCACGTGCTGCCGGCAATAGTTCATCGATTGAAATGAATACCATAATGCCTGCAACTGCGGCAAAAATCACGCCAAACATAATGCCATTCAAATAGGGCATCAAAATTAGGTAAGCCACAATCGCGCCAACTGGTTCTGCCAACCCAGAAAGAAATGATAACTTGAATGCCTGCTTTCGATTACCCGTCGCAAAATAGATAGGTACAGCGACAGCAATACCTTCTGGAATGTTATGAATCGCCACCGCGATGGCAATAGCAATTCCAAGCGTAGGATCTTGCAATGCCGAAGTGAATGTTGCAATACCCTCTGGAAAATTGTGAATGGCAATAGCAAGAGCCGTGAACATTCCCATTTTTTTCAGTTTCGCGTATTCATCATTCGTCGGACCTGCATTTACATCCTCTACACTCTTTACGTCATGCGGATTCCCAATCGCAGGAATCAGACGGTCAATAAGTGCAATCAGCAGCATTCCGCCGAAAAAACCAGCAATTGTTGCCCAATAGCCATTTGTTAGGCCAAGCTCCAGTACCAGTTCATCTTTCGCTTTTACAAATATTTCTACAAGTGACACGTAAATCATTACGCCCGCTGAAAAACCGAGAGCTATTGAAAGAAACTTGGTATTCGTCCTTTTCGTAAAAAAAGCAAGTAAGCTTCCTATCCCTGTCGCAAGTCCTGCAAACAGAGTAAGAGCGAATGCAAACAGTATATCTCCATCCATACATACATCTTCTTTCTATTTCAAAGTTAAAATTATTGTATGCTACAAGTTTCCCTACTGCAACATATGATAAGAAAAAACTATTATGATCGCTGTAGATGATTTAGTCTATCAACAACATTGCTTCATCATCCAGAAGGGCATAATCACCCATTTTATTATTTATAAATATAAGACCAGTTCCCGACATGTAATTCTGTTCCTGCATGCACGTATCCAATTATGATAGTTCCTTTTTCGCCCGTTCGGACAACTGTCTTAACTACGTTTACAGAATCTTTATTTTGTAAGGTTGTTTTATTGGCAGCAGTGATTTCTCCTCCACGAAAAAGTCTTGCACCTTTATATTGTGACCCGCTGTAACAGAGCTATAATAAAGCCCCTTCGATGTCACTTCAATGTTGCCATTACTATATAGCACGCTATTGATAGCATAGGGTACGGAAAGTAATAATTTTGGTGTTTCTCTCTCACAATACAATAACTGATTTCAATTACCCCATACCTTTCCCCCTTTCAATTCGGATTTCCGTTTCACTCTAGCACATTCATATTACCACATTTTTCTCCATTTTCTATCAGTATACCCACTGTCTCAGGAACCAAAGCTCTAAGCGCTAAGCGATAAATCCCGGATGTGAAATTTATAATTTCCTATAAAGTAAAAAAGAGCGGATTCACTTTTCAGTGAACCCACTCTTTTACTAGTTTTACAATACCGCTTCGACTTCTTCAACCATTTCTTTTACAGATTGAAGTCCGCCGCCAGACAGGTACCAATAGTCTGGATCTAAGTAAATGATTTTACCGTCTTTATAAGCGTTTGTTTTCTTCACAAGGTCATTTTCAATTGAATCTTTTGCACTTGCATCGCCGCCTACAGCAGCGTCACGGTCTATGACAAAGAGAATGTCTGGGTTTGTTTCAAGGATATATTCGAATGTGATGCTTTGACCATGCGTCGACACTTCAAGTTTTTCATCAGCTGCTTTAAAGCCAAATACGTCATGAATAATACCAAAACGTGAATTCAGTCCATAAGCACTTACTTTTCCTTCGTTTCCAAGAATGATCAATGATTTTGCATCACTCTTGCTTGATTTTTCATTAATCGCTGCAATTCTTTCGTCAATGTCCGCAAGTTCTGCTTTCATTTCATCTTCCTTACCAAAGAGTTCAGCAACCATTTCCATGTTGTTTTTGAATGACTCCATGTAGTTAGTTGAATCTACGCCTACAAAGACTGTTGGAGCAATTTCACTTAGTTCATCGTACATCGCAGATTGACGTCCTGAGATGAAGATAACATCTGGTTTCATTGCATGAATTGCTTCAAAATCAGGTTCTTTAAGACCGCCAACGTTTACATATTTCGAATCTTCATATTTCGACAAGTATGAAGGAATATTCTTTTGTGGAACACCTGCTACTTCGATACCAAGCTCATCTAGCGTGTCGAGCATACCAAAATCGAATACGACAACTTTTTCAGGGTTTTTCGCAACTGTAGTCTCGCCAAGTTCCTGCTTAATTACCATTGGTTCTGCTGATTCGGTTTCTTCAACTTTTGGCTCTGATTTGTCACCAGTTGTTGTATCGTCTTTTGCATCCTCGTCTTTCGATCCACAAGCTACAAGTACAGCCATTAATGCGAACATCATTACTGTCATTAGTATTTTCTTCATCATTACCATCCTTTTAGTTGTATTGTAAGTGTAAACATCGAGCGCTTTATGCTCTCCCGATTATGAATTGAAGTAGACACATATTCGGCAATTAGCCATTTGTTTAATTGGGATATCCATATCATAGATATCTTTTAACGAATCGGAAGTAATAATTTCATTGGTCGGGCCATCTTTGACAACACGACCTTCTTTTAATGCAACAATCCGGTCTGAATAGACGGATGCAAAGTTAATGTCATGCAGAACGATGACAACTGTTTTGCCAAGATCGTCAACGAGTCTTCTCAATATTTTCATGATTTGAACGGAATGCTTCATATCTAGACTATTGAGTGGTTCGTCCAGCAAAATATAATCCGTGTCCTGTGCGATAACCATCGCAATAAATGCACGCTGGCGCTGTCCACCCGATAGTTCATCCAGATAATCATTTTGCATATCCATTAAACCCATATAATCCATTGCCTGCTCGACAAGCCGTAAATCTTCTGCAGTCAGTCTTCCTCGGGAATGCGGGAAGCGGCCAAATGACACAAGTTCACGGATTGTCAGACGGACGTTCATGAAGTTCGATTGTTTCAATATGGAAACCCTTTTTGAAAACTCATTTGACTTCATTCGTTTCACATTGTCGTTATCGACGAGCACTTCACCCGTATCTGCATCCAGCAGACGGCTTACCATTGACAGGAGCGTTGATTTACCCGCACCATTTGGACCGATGAAAGATGTGATCTTACCACGGTGAATATTCACGTTCACCTTTTCAACGACCGCTTTTTTACCATAAAACTTCGACAGTTCACGGACTTGGATCATGTAGATCGACTCTCCTTTAATAGTAAGTAGATGAAGTAGACGCCGCCAATGAAGTTAATAATGACGCTGAGTGTAGTCGAAAACGTAAAGACACGCTCGACGACCCATTGTCCACCAACAAGGGCGATAATACTCATAATAGACGCGCCAGCAATTAGAACGCTGTGCTTATAAGTTTTGAAAAACTGATAGGATAAATTTGCAACGATCAATCCGAAAAACGTGATTGGCCCCACTAATGCAGTCGAGACGGCAATCAAAACCGCTGATAGAACCAGCATTGTCTTGACGACTTTATCATAAGAAACGCCTAGGTTAATGGCAGTATCTCTGCCAAGCGATAGCACGTCAAGATCGTTGAAATATTTCCAGCCGACGATGAAACTGACGGCGACGATACCAAGTGCCCACCAGACGAGTTCTCCACTGACGTTGTTGAAGCTTGCAAACATCTTATCTTGTACCATCATGAATTCATTGGGATCAATGAGCACTTGCAGAAACGTCGAAATGCTTCCAAAAAATGTTCCAACAATGATTCCAACAAGCAACAAAAAGTAAATTGGCTGTTTGCCTCCTCGGAATAAAAAGCGGTAGAGGAGAAGCGCGAATATAACCATTGCTGAGACAGATAATATGAAATTCACATGTTTATTAACGATAGCCATATGCCCTGAACCGAGGAAAAAAATAATGGCGGTCTGCAACAATAAGTATAATGAGTCCAGCCCCATAATGCTCGGTGTCAAAATGCGGTTATGTGTGATTGTTTGGAAGATGACAGTCGAATATGCGATTGCTACCCCTGTAATGACCATCGCCAATACTTTGATGGCCCTGCGCGGTAACGCATAGTCGAAACTTCCATTTAATCCTTGGAAAAGATACAAAGCACAGAAGACGGCGGCCAAAGCAGAGAAAATGATAAGTTTCGTTGAGTTACGCATAGGCCTTCCTCCTAAACAATAAGTAGAGGAAGATTCCACTGCCGATAACGCCTACCATCAAACTGATTGAAATCTCATAAGGATAGATAAGTACTCTGCCTAAAATATCACAGATAAGCAGGAATATCGCACCGAGCAGTGCCGTATGTGGCAATGTCTTCTGTAAATGATCCCCTTTAAAAATGGAAACGATATTCGGAATGATCAATCCAAGGAAAGGTATCATTCCGACCGTCAAGACGACGGTGGTTGTAATAAGCGCAACAAGGATAAGCCCGATATTGACGATCCGCCTATAAGCAAGCCCGAGATTTTTCGAGAAATCCTCACCCATCCCCGCAACCGTAAACCGGTTTGCGTACAAATAAGTGATAATCAGCACGGGAATGCTTATGTATAGAAGTTCATAACGTCCTTTCATTATCATCGAAAAATCACCTTGTAGCCATGCCGACATATTTTGGATGACGTTCGCTTTATAAGCGAAGAACGTCGTAATTGAAGACAAAATATTACCGAACATAAGCCCGACGAGTGGGATGAAGATCGCATCCTTGAATTTTATGCGGTCAAGGATTTGCATAAACAGTAGCGTGCCGGCAAGCGCGAATACAAATGCGACAATCATCTTTTCAATCGTGGATGCGTTTGTGAAAAACAGCATTGAGACAAGAATCCCAAGCCGTGTAGCATCCAAAGTTCCTGCTGTCGTCGGTGAAACGAATTTGTTTCGGCTCAGCTGTTGCATAATAAGACCTGCAATACTCATTCCGGCTCCTGCAAGGAGAATGGCGACGAGTCGTGGCAGACGGCTGATTAGGAAAATTTCGGTTTCTTCCGATTTAAAATCAAGCAGACCCATTGGCGTAATATGGCTCACTCCAACAAATAGCGATAGGAATGAAAGACTGATGAGTGCGATGATCAAGTAACGTATCTTCATGGGTATCCCCGATATCGATTATTTACAACCAATTGAGAATCCATTAATGAAAACAATTATCAATTAGCTGCAAATTCAATTATAGCATGCTAGAAATAGCTGTCAATGAATAACTGAAAATCATTATCAGTGAGAATACAAGAAAAAGTGGAGCACCCTTGACGACCTGCTTTTCTTATAATGGGTCGTGGTGATTTATGATCGGTCCGGTGGTTGATATGATTGGTTGTCTTAGGTTTATGATCGGTCTGGCGGCTGATATGATTGGTCGTCACAGTTTTATGATCAGTCTGGCATTTGTTATGATTGGTCGTCCCAGTTTTATGATCGGTCGGTCTGAGTTTATAATTGGTCTGACAATTATTATGATAGATTTCCTTTTTTTCGTGTTGCAACAATAAAAAAGACGCCGGATTGGATACCCGGCGCCCATTGTTTCACTGTCCCATCGATTCATTGATATCGTCAGCGTTATCTAGTATTTCTTGTGGAACTTTAATTTTGTCGATTTCGTTAATTTTACTGATGTCCGCCTTTACTTTCTGATTGATATGCATTTCTTCTCCTTCTACTTTCATTGTCATGTCCATCTTCATATTGAACGCATTTGTGTAGAAAGTCTTTTTGTCGATGAAGATTTCATAGTCAAGTGACTTCACTTCCATGTTTTCCATCACTTCCGCCTGTTCTTCATTCATTTCCATACCCGCAGGCATGTTTTCAGTAGCAACTTTTTTGAACAACTGACTGAATTTATCGCCTGCTGCGGATAATGTAAGGATGTAAGCATCATCTGTTTGCTCGAACTTGAAGTCATCTGCAAAATCTTTGAACATGTTCATGTCGAGTGTCGGATCCGCTCCCCCGGCCAGTTGGTCACTCATTTCCTCGTACATTTCATTCGGCAGCTTAATCCATTCGCCAGACTCCGATTCATTCAGGAAGAAGCCTGCATCTGTCATATAGATTTCCATGTCCATCTTCCCTTGCTCACCCATGTCCATATTCATCTTCTGATACATTGAAAGTGGTTCCATCACCATATCCATTTCCATTTCCATTTTTATCTTACTATTCATTTCAAACTCTTGGCTTGGCACTTTAATCAGCTGATCGATATCCATTTTTGCATGCATGCTCTTTTGCTCTTCCGAAACTGCCATCGCCTTCTCATAAACTTCCTGCGCTGTCATTTTGCTCTTATTCTGGACTTCTACCTTCTTGCCCGTGTCAGGATCTGTTTTCGGCTCCGCAGTCGTACCGCATGCACCAAGTCCAAGGACAAGTATTCCAGTTGCAATACCCTTCATCCAATTCTTCATTACATTCGCTTCCTTCCAGTTGCTAATTTTATCTACATTTACTCTTACGACTTAAAACGGAAAGGGTTCCATGTTTTAAAGTAATTGAATAATAATACTTAAGTTTCAATTTGTATCTATTGACCTATATGTCTATTATTTCGGTTTCTGAAATTAATCATCGTCTTCTGTCTCTTTTTCCGCTATACTAGCAATTATCAGACTAAAGGGGATTAAAATGATATGCTAAAAAAATTCTTTTCATATTACAAACCGCATAGGCGACTGTTCATCATTGACTTTTCAAGTGCTATTTTCGTAGCGTTACTCGACCTTGCATTTCCGGTCGCGGTCCAATGGTTCATTGATGATTTGCTGCCTAAAGGAAATTGGGGACAAATCACGACGATAAGTATTTTATTATTGGTCATTTATTTACTGAGTACGTTCCTTCAATATATCGTCAGCTACCTTGGTCACAAGCTTGGCATCAATATCGAAACCGATATGCGCCAGCAGCTGTTCAACCATGTACAGCGGCAATCATTCAGATTTTTCGACAACACGAAGACCGGGCATATTATGAGCCGAATCACCAATGACCTGTTCGACATCGGGGAACTTGCCCATCATGGACCCGAGGATATCTTCATCGCAATTATGACAGTCATCGGTGCTTTCGCTATTATGTATAGCATCAATCCGGAACTCGCTTTGATCGCCATTATTATGGTTCCTTTTCTCATTATCCTTGTCACATTCTGTAACATCAAAATGAATGCGGCCTGGCAAAACATGTACGGTAAAATTGCTGACGTCAATGCACGCGTAGAAGATTCCGTGTCAGGTTCACGCGTCGTCAAATCGTTTACAAACGAAGACTTCGAAATTGCACGTTTCCGTATAGATAACGGGAATTTCAGAATAGCCAAGCTCGTCGCCTACAAAGTGATGGCCTGGACCCATTCGAGCATGTACATGATGACCCGGCTTGTCACACTTATCGTGCTCGTTGTCGGAGCCTGGTTCACCCTCAACGACAAACTGTCGAGCGGTGAACTAGTCGCCTTCGTTCTTTTTGTCAATGTACTCATCAAACCTGTCGATAAAATCAGTGCGTTATTGGAGCTGTATCCAAAAGGAATGGCAGGATTCCGGAGGTTCCGTGAATTGATCGAACAAGAGCCAGAAATTATAGACCGCTCTGATGCGGTGGCCGTTACACATTTGAACGGCGATATCGTCTTCGAAGACGTCCATTTCCACTATGACGGCAACAAAGCGATACTAAAAGGGATTGATTTGAACATACGCGCGGGTGAAACGGTCGCATTCGTCGGCCCATCCGGCGCCGGGAAAACAACGATTTGCTCGCTCATTCCACGTTTTTACGATATTAATGAAGGAGCAATATCCATCGACAGCATCGATATCCGCAATATGACGCAACACTCCTTGCGTTCGCAAATCGGTATTGTACAGCAAGACGTATTTTTATTTACCGGAACCATTAAGGAAAATATTGGATATGGTAAATTAGATGCAGGAGATGATGAAATTATTGCAGCAGCGAAAAAAGCGCATCTTGAAGACTTCATCGCTTCACTTCCTTACGGCTACGAAACGCAGATTGGAGAACGCGGTTTGAAACTATCGGGCGGTCAGAAACAACGACTTGCTATCGCCCGTATGTTCTTGAAAAACCCGCCGATACTTATTCTGGATGAAGCGACTTCTGCTCTCGATACAGAGACGGAACGAATCATTCAACAATCACTTTCTGAACTTGCTGCTAACCGTACGACACTTGTCATCGCGCACCGACTTGCAACAATCCGTGATGCTGACCGCGTTATTGTGGTAACAGAAAAGGGAATTGCGGAAGACGGAACGTACGATGAGCTTGTGAAGAAAGGCGGGATTTTTGCCCAGCTGCATAATAATCAATTCAAAGAGGTTTAACCCTTCAATAAGCGGGCATACTAGAATTATCCCACCCCCTTTCTCTTAGATAGAGAAAACAGCACTCCATGACTTCCCTGGTCATGGAGTGCTGTTTTTTGTTTTTAATGGCTTACGATATACTCTTCAAGTTTCGCTCGCTCCGAAATGTCCATTTCTACCGTCAAAAGCGTCCCTTCTTCTTCATACTCTGTATTCTTCACATTTGCTTTGCCATTCAAATAGGACACGATATCACCGCGGTCAAATGGGATAAGCAGCTTACATGTGACATATTGTTCAAAAATCTTTTTCTTAATCAATTCAATCAGCTCATCAAGACCTTTTCCTTCTCTTGCAGAGATCCAAACACTGTCATCACTCACTGTAGGGTACGGGACATCTGCCAGATCCGCTTTATTGTAAATATTGAGAGTTGTTACATTCTCTACGCCGACAGCTTGCAAAGTTTCATTCGTAACTTCCATCATATAGCCGTGTTCAGAATTCGACACATCCACTACGTGCAACAGGAGATCTGCATCGCGCGCTTCCTCCAAGGTTGAACGGAATGCCTTTACAAGATGGTGGGGTAACTTCGAAACAAAACCGACTGTATCTGTTAAAATGAATTCTTTATTATCCTCTAGCTTCACTTTTCGAATAGATGTGTCGAGTGTCGCAAACAACATATCTTCCTCATATACTTGCTTCGCATTGTCCACGTCCATTTTCAACAGCAATTTATTCATAAGCGTGGATTTTCCTGCATTCGTATAGCCGACAATCGAGACAACAGGGGTACCACTTTTCTTTCGTTGTTTTCGCTGTGTGTCACGCTGATCTTTCACATGGTCAAGATCCCGGCGAAGTTTCGCAATCTGATCTTCGATTTTCCTGCGATCGAGCTCAAGTTTCGTTTCACCGGCCCCTTTGTTTTGTAGACCGCCCCCTGTTCCACCGCCCTGTCTGCCAAGAGATGCACGCAAGCCAACCAACCTCGGAAGCATGTATTGTAATTGGGCAAGTTCAACTTGCATTCGGGACTCGCTTGTTCTTGCGCGTCGTACAAAAATATCAAGAATCAGCATTGTTCGATCTATCACTTTACAATTCAGTTCTCGCTCAAGGTTGCGAATTTGAGAAGGTGAAAGTTCATCATTAAAAATGACCAGATTGGCGTCTAATTCCTCATAGAAATTTATAATTTCTTCAATTTTCCCTTTGCCGACGTAAGTTGAGGGATTGCGCTTTTCCATATTTTGCGTCACTTCTCCAATGACCTCGACACCGATAGCCTTTGCCAGGTTACTCAATTCTTCCATTGCATATTCAAAATGTTGATCCTTTTGCTCATGGACCCCGACAAGTACCGCACGCTCAATTAATAACTCCATAGAACTACCCCTTCCGGACAAGCTATAAGTATATTTAGTCTACCATAAGTGGCGAAACCTTATGGACATGGACGAGTTGTACGACCAACTGTGAAACTATACGACAGCTGGTTAACTCTCAGACCGCTCTGTCACCATTAATCAGTTTGTCCAATGACAACATCCGTCAATCTATCCTTGTCACCAATATGTGCCACAAATTTCAATGCTACATTCTGCATAGCAATTTCATTAGCGTTCCCAATTTTCCGCGACAGTAAAAGTGCCCATTTCGCCGCTTCTCTCGATGGATCGCCGACATTGAAAATACACTCTGTAATTTTCAGCTGTTCATTGGTCGCAGAAAGGGTTCCATCTTCACGTAACTTTGCAAACCGTATTTCATCCGCATCTTCCCATTCGATGAAAAATGGATACGGTAATTCATTTGATATCGGTTGGTCGACGAATAGCATTCTCCATTTCCTTAATTGGCCATCAGCTGTTCTTCGTTGTGCATCCAGTACGCCTGATGTATGGAATCCTTTGTTTTCAATTTCTTCATTAAATTGCTTAATATCCGCAACAGACAGACAAATCGTCCCCCAGCCTTCTCCTTCATCTAAATCATGAAGCAATAACTTTGTCAGCGGATGGTCCACTTTCTCTGCAATCTCTTGTCGCTCTACCGATAACCATTCAATATACGCATTTTTTGTGTAAAACAACGCATTATGCGTTCCCCACTTTTCATGACTACCACCAACTACCACGTGACGTCCATTTTTTTGTTGCTCCTCCACAATTTCCGCAGGTTCTTTTCCAGTAAAATAAACGACATGGTCAAGTTTCATAATCCTAGTCCCCCTTTATTATTTCCAGCTATATGAAAAGCCTGCAGTCTAATCACCGCAGGCTTTCAAATTACTTATCTTCGTTAAGGATATCAAGTGCTGCCGAGAATTCTTTGTCAATCTCAGCATTTGGTTTATAAGTGATATTACTAACGACAACTGCAACAATGAGACAAAGTAGGAAGCCAGGAACGATTTCATACAGATTGTCTTTCAATACAGCGACATTTCCCCAAATCATAACTGTAATAGCACCAGCAATCATTCCCCATAGCGCCCCTTTTGTTGTAAGTTTGCGCCAGTAAAGGGATAGAAGGATGATCGGACCGAATGCAGAACCAAATCCAGCCCATGCAAATGAGACGATGCTCAGAATTGATTCATTGTTTGGCCAAGCAAGTACCATAGCAATGACTGAAACAGCGAGAACAGCCATTCTTCCTAAAAATACATAGTGCTTATCCGATGCGTCTTTCTTCATAAACGTTTTGTATAAATCTTCGACAAGCGCGGAAGAGGATACAATCAATTGAGAAGAAATTGTACTCATAACAGCAGCAAGAACAGCAGCAAGCATGATTCCAGCAATGAATGGATGGAAGATAATTTGTCCAAGGACAATAAATACCGTTTCATTATCCACAAGTGTTGCACCTGTGTTCTGCTGGTAATAAGCAATCCCGATAAGTGCGGTTGCAACCGCACCGAACAAGCTTAAGAACATCCAGCTAATTCCGATGCGCCGTGCCTTTTTCGCTTCTTTGTGCGAGCTAAGTGCCATGAAGCGGACAATGATATGCGGCTGTCCGAAGTAACCGAGTCCCCATGCAACCGCTGACAAAATACCAAGGAAGGTCGCTCCCGAGACGAAATTCAGCAATTGTGGATCGACGGCACGGATACTAGCCGTCGTTTCTGTAAATCCTCCTGTGATGAAGATACCGACAATCGGCACAAGAAGAAGTGCAAAGAACATGACGATACCTTGAACAACGTCCGTATAACTGACCGCCAAGAATCCTCCGAATAATGTATAAAAAATAACGACAGCCGAAACAATTAATAGACCTGTGTGATACTCCAACCCAAATGAGCTAAGGAAGAACTTCCCGCCCGCAACCATTCCTGAAGACACATAAAACGTGAAGAAAATAAGAATGATAACACCAGAAGCAATGCGTAAAAGTCGTGATTTATCTTTCAGGCGACTTTCCAAATAACTCGGGATTGTAATGGAGTCACTTGATACCTGTGTATAAACGCGAAGACGCGGTGCGACAAACACCCAGTTCAAGTAAGCCCCAATTGTTAATCCGACTGCAATCCATGCTTCAACTAACCCGTTGAGATAGATGGCACCCGGCAATCCCATAAGTAACCAGCCCGACATATCTGCAGCGCCAGCACTGAGAGCGGTTACAGCCGGTCCAAGCGCACGCCCGCCCAGCATATAATCAGTAAGATTGGACGTGCGTTTGAAGGCATACCATCCAATGAAAACCATCGCTGCCATGTATATAATAATTGCAATTAACTGATACGTGTCATTAGACATGATGAATCCCCCTTTTTTAAGATCTTTTCTATCATATCACCTTTCTGATAAATGAAAATCACTTTTTTAATTGTACTAGTTATTATTACACGATAAATAGACACGGAACGAGGCAATTAATCCATACCTCCTGCATTTCCCGGGAAATAACTGAGTTTCGACACGAAGTTTTACATATTTCAATAGAAAAGTGGCTAATAAAATAGAACTTTAGTATATTTCAAGAAATTAAACGCCAGGGGGATGACGTTTAAAGCATGACCATGCGGGAATTGAGTTTATGAGGAGGTGACTTCCAGTGCCATGGAACAATAATGATTATCCTGCTTCATTCAAAAACCTTGAGCCCGCAGTGAGGAAGAAAGCTATCGAAATTGCCAATGCTCTTCTGCGTGATGATTATGATGAAAGCCGTGCAATCTCAATTGCCACAACAAGAGCAAGAGAATACGTAAATGGAGACGACAATGACCGTCCAGGATATGAAGTGAAACCGCGTGAAAACGACTGGGTTCTTATTAAAGCTGCTGGTAAGAAAGCTATTTTTACAGAAGATACGAAAAACGGTCTTTTGGATAAAGCAAAACCATACGTCAATAAGCAAAACGGCATCCTGACTA
>DYWT01000222.1 GCA_020742515.1 Sporosarcina psychrophila | reverse complement strand
ATGCCGAAAGCATTAAATCCTGCGCTGTCATCCCGAAATGCAGGACTACCCCCATATCACGGTAATAGGGTGCAATCCAGTCTTTATCATTATCAAGAGCAAAAGCTGCCCCGACTTGTGCTGCTTCTTGTCCCTGACATGAAATGACGAACGGGATTTTTCCAGCACGGTTGAGAAGCCACATACGTTCATCTATACGACGTGCCATTAGCATCGTTTCAAAAATTTGTATTACATCTTCATTTGTCAAACCAAGTTTTTCATGACGCGTTTTTGCCATTTCTAAAATCCCCCTTTTACATGTGAATAGCCTTACCATCGACAGCCAAAGCCGCTTCGCCCATTACTTCTGAAAGTGATGGGTGCGGATGAATCGTACTTGCTACTTCCCACGGTGTTGCATCGAGCACCATCGCAAGGCCAGCTTCTGATATCAAATCAGTCACGTGGGCACCAATCATATGAACCCCTAGGATATCATCCGTTTTCTTGTCAGCAATAATCTTTACAAAACCATCCGAATTGCCGTTCACAAGTGCTTTACCGATGGCCATGAATGGGAATTTCCCGACTTTCACATCAAAGCCTTGTTCTTTCGCCTGTTTCTCTGTGATGCCGACACTGGACGCTTCGGGACTTGAGTAAATACAGCGTGATATTTTCGTATAATCAATCGCCTCGTTTTTCATGCCCGCAATATGTTCAACAGCTGCAATTCCTTCATGAGAGGCGACATGTGCAAGTTGCAGACCGCCGATAACGTCACCAATCGCATAAATATGAGCTTCTTTTGTTTGGAATGACAGTTTTGTCTTAATAAAACCATTTACGACTTCGATTTCTGTGTTGTCGAGTCCAATTCCTTCGACATTCGCTTGCCTTCCAACTGAAACAAGCATTTTTTCAGCTGTGAACACAGTCGTTTCACTATTCATTTCTGCTGAAATGGTGACGGATCCTTCTTTTTTAACAAGCGTATCTGGAAGTACTTTCGCGCTTGTCGCAAAAGTGATTCCTTTTTTCGTCAATAGCTTTTTCATTTCTTTTGAGATATCTTCATCTTCAGTCGGAATAATCCGATCCGCATATTCAAGAACTGTGACTTCCACACCGAAATCATTTAGCATAGATGCCCATTCGATACCGATAACACCGCCGCCAACAATGATGATTGACTTAGGAAGTGTTTCCATAGATAGCGCCCCGTCTGAAGACATGACTTGTTTTTCATCAATGTCCAAACCTGGCAACGTGCGTGGTCTAGAGCCTGTTGCGATAATCAAGTTTTTCAAAATAAGCATTTCGTTTTCGTCACCATTGTTCATTTCAACCGAAATAGTACCCGGCATTGGTGAGAAAATCGATGGCCCAAGCATTCTGCCAAGTCCATCAAACACGTCGATTTTACCTTTTTTCATAAGTGCGGTTACGCCTGTATGCAACTGCTTAACAATACCGTCTTTTCGTGCTTGCACACGACTGAAATCAAGAGTTACATCCTTTGTATTAACACCGAAGTCTGTAGCATGATTTTTCGCCGTATCGAATACTTCAGCACTTTTCAGCAATGCCTTGCTTGGGATACACCCTTTGTGCAAACATGTGCCGCCTAGTTTTCCTTTTTCAACAAGTGCTGTTTTCAGTCCTAATTGAGCGGCGCGGATTGCAGCGACATAGCCGCCTGTTCCGCCCCCTAATATAACTACATCATATTCCCGTGCCATTATAGATGGCCTCCCTCACAACGACCCGTCAAGACGGGTAGATTTTAGCTATTTCTTCACCAGTTAGTACGCGGAGTGCGCCTTCTGCGAGTGCTTGAAGTTCGTCTTCTCCAGCGTATACTTCAACATCTGATATCCAGTCAATTCTGGAGGTAATATCCTTTACGAATCCTTTGCCATATGCGAGGCCACCCGTAAGGATAATTGCATCCACTTGGCCATAAAGAACAGCTGCTGCACTTCCAATTTCCTTAGCAACTTGATAGGCCATTGCTTCGTAAACCAGTTTTGCTTTTTCATCGCCAGCTTCAATTCGTTTTTCCACACGCACAGCGTCGTTCGTTCCAAGATAACCGACGAGACCGCCCTGACCAACAAGTTGTTTCATTACTTCGTGACGGAAATACTCACCGGAAAAACAGAGGTCGACGAGATCCCCTGCAGGAACGGTTCCCGCACGTTCAGGGCTGAATGGCCCATCTCCGTGAAGTCCGTTATTTACATCAATTACTTTGCCGAACTCGTGCACACCAACTGTAATACCCCCGCCCATATGGGTGACAATCAACCGGAGAGTGTCGTATTTTTTACCGACTTGTTTTGCGTAGCGTCTTGCAACCGCTTTTTGGTTCAATGCATGGAATATAGATTTTCGGTCAATCGCCGAAAATCCAGAAATCCGCGCGATTGGTGCAAGTTCATCGACAACGACGGGATCGACGATGAAAGCGGGGAGGTTTAGGCTAGATGCGATTTCATTCGCGATTATGCCTCCGAGGTTTGATGCATGTTGACCTGAATAACCTGTTTTCAAATCTTCGATCATCGCTTCGTTAACGGAATACGTACCGCCTTCGATCGGGCGGAGAAGCCCGCCCCGACCGCAAATGGCAGATAGTTTGGAAATGCTGATTCCTTCTTTTTCAAGCAATTCAAGAATTGCCTTTTTACGAAAACTGTATTGATCGATGATGGAAGGATACCGTGCAATCTCTTCTGAACTATGCCTCAATGTACTTTCCATCAGTTGACTTTCGCCTTCAAAGACACCTATTTTTGTTGATGTGGATCCCGGGTTAATAACTAGGATTTGATGTTGTTTGTTATGCACAATAGGTCCTCCTTCCACATCAATATAACTTCTGATTTTTGTATGTCTAGCTACAGCACCCAGACGCTTGGAGTCATAAGCCAGCTGGGAGGGATTGAATTACATCCCGTCTGACTTATGCCTCTCGTGTCTAAACAGGTTGCTTTTGCTTTCCTGTATTAGCGTCTTGATAATACGCTTTTTTCGTTTTGTAAGAAAGTGCTTCTTGTATTGGCGACGCGTGCGATACGCTCTTCTGCCATGCGGTCGGCAGCGACGTAAGTCGGGATATTATCACGTTTTGAGATAGCGAAAATTTTACCGATTACATCATAGATACCTTCGACACGCTTAAGTGCGCGTTCACGGTTATAACCATCAAGTTCATCTGCAACGTTAATAACGCCTCCAGAGTTGATAACGTAGTCAGGTGCATAGACAATACCCATTTCATGGATTAAATCGCCGTGACGCGTTTCTTTCAATTGGTTGTTTGCTGATCCTGCAATGACTTTTGCTTTCAATTGTGGGATCGTCTCATCATTAATGATTGCCCCTAGTGCACATGGTGCAAATATATCTGCTTCTTGAGAGTAAATTTCATTGATGCCGACTGCTGTGGCACTAAATGCATCAACTGCACGCTGAACAGCTTCTTCATTAATATCTGTAATGATTAGTTTCGCACCTTCTTCATGCAAATACTCACAAAGTGCATAAGCAACGTTTCCGACACCTTGTACCGCTACTGTCTTACCTGCTAGAGAGTCGTCGCCAAATGCTTCTTTTGCTGCTGCCTTCATGCCGTAATAAATACCATAAGCAGTAACAGGCGAAGGATTGCCTGATGAACCTGATCCAGCAGAAGTACCTGTAACATAATCTGTTTCTAGATTGATTAGATCCATATCCGCTTCAGTTGTTCCAACATCTTCCGCAGTAATATAGCGACCGTTCAAGCCTTCAATGTAACGTCCGAAAGCACGGAACATTTCATCGTTTTTGTCAGTCTTTGGATTCCCTATAATAACTGTTTTTCCGCCGCCAAGATTTAATCCGGCAGCCGCGTTTTTGTAAGTCATACCACGCGCAAGGCGAAGTGCGTCTTCAATTGCTTCTTCCTCACTTGCATACGTCCACATACGTGTTCCACCAAGCGCCGGGCCAAGTGTCGTATCATGAATTGCGATGATAGCTTTCAGTCCTGATGCTTTATCCTGACAAATAACAAGTTGTTCATAATCCTGATGCTCCATATATTTGAAAATTTCCATTGTAAATTCCTCCTAAGGGTATCGTTCAATTTTTTATTTTGTAGAAAGGATTGCCAGTGCGAGTGAATACAATTTACTTTCAGCACTGTCCGCCCTTGATGTCAGGACGATTGGTACTTTGGCTCCTTGGATAACAGCACCTACTTTTGCATTGGCAAAATACATAAGTGACTTGTATAAGATATTGCCTGCTTCTATATTCGGGACAACTAGAATATCGGCTTTACCAGCTGTTTCTCCCTTAATCCCTTTTTGTAAAGCCGCTTTTTCGGATACCGCATTATCGAGTGCAAGCGGTCCGTCAATGGTACAACCAGTGATTTGCCCACGTTGATTCATAACGACAAGCGATGCTGCATCCGTGGTTGGAATCATAGCCGGATTAACTGTTTCAATAGCGGCAAGTGGAGCGACGATCGGTTTATCTACACCGCATGCATGAGCAGTCGAAACTGCATTGCGAATGATTTGCGCTTTCGCTTCAAGATCAGGCGCAATGTTCATGGCAGCATCCGTGACGAAAAGTAGACGGTCATAACCGGGTACTTCAAACGCCGCTACATGTGACAGTACTTTTCCTGTCCGCAAACCATATTCACCATTCAATACTGCCTTAAGAATAGTAGAAGTTGCCAAGTTTCCTTTCATCAGGACATTTGCTTGTCCATTTGAAACCGCTTTCACCGAAAGTGATGCCGCGCGGATATTATCCTCAGCATGATGAATACTAACTTTTTCTTCATTTACTAACTGTGGAAAATCCGTTTGTATTAAATCTTTTAAACGCTTTTCGTCATCGAAAAGCATGAATGAAGCAATACCTTTTGCAATAGCAATGCTAACCGCTTCAAGTACTTCCCAGTCGGCAGCCGATGCGACAGCCACCACAGGATCTTTCCTTAATGCGGCCTGTACAATAAGTGAGTCGAGTGTAACCATTGCCTCTCCTCCTTTGACTAAATATCAATTAAACAAGGCTGAATTTTTCAAGTTTATAGTAAAGCGATCTAAGTGAAATACCAAGCCTATTAGCTGTTAACGATTTGTTCCCATTATTTTCATGTAGAGCCGTTTCAAGAATGTTTTTTTCGTATTCATCCATAATCGAAGTTAGAGTGCTTTTTTCTGGCAAAATATGTCCCTTATCCATGTTTCCCCTCGCAGAAAGAGATTTAACCACATCTTTCAATCCAATGACTGCTTCACCCGGCTTCATATAAATCATGGCCCTGCTAAGTACATTTTCAAGTTCTCGTATATTTCCCGGCCAATCATATTGCTTTAGCCGTTCCAACGCCTCTTCAGTAATTCTCTCTATATTCATACCGAACTCCTGATTCAGCTTCACAAGCAGGTGACCGACAATCAGTGGTATATCTTGTTTACGAGACCGTAAAGGAGATACCTGGATAGAGAGTCGGTTTAAAACATAATAGAGCTCTTCATTGAATGCTCCCTCGTGCATTGCTTTTTCCAAATTTTTAGAAGTCGTTGTGATGATGCGTACGGACAAATGAATGGGAAGTGTTCCATCATTTGTGAAAATTGTTCCGTTCTTCAAGTAATTGAGCAGTCTATCCTGAACTGCGAGCGGCAAATCAGTCACTTCGTCAAGAAATAATGTCCCTAGGTTTGACTCTTTGAAAAAACCTTGAGTATTACCATTTCTGTTTGAGGAAGTACTTGATTCAACTCCGAACAGCTCCGATTCCAAAGTGGAACGATCCATAGCCGAACAATTTAAACGGATGAACTTATTGAAGCGCCGTTCGCTACTACTATGAATAGCGTGTGCAAACAATTCTTTGCCCGTTCCTGCCTCTCCGCGAAGAAGGACTGGAACATCTGATTTGGCAGCTAATCTTGCCTGCGCGATTGACATTTCAATATCGGATGAACCACCATAAATATCATCGAAAGTGTAAGTAGACTCGAGTTGCCGGATTATTGTTCGCGCTTGGTCAAGTTCTTTCATCAAGTTTCGCATTTCAGTTATGTCGTGAATAACACCGACACTTCCTTTCACCTGATGATCGACAATAATAGGTGCTACATTGACAATTACTTCCCGATTATTTTCACCGATACGCATATTTACTCCCCGCACCGGCTGTTTCGACTTCAAAACTCTCATATGGATACTTTCACCTTCATTGATGTCCGCATTCGCAGGTCTACCAATGATTTCATCTTCTGTGAGACCAGTAATCCGTGTGTAAGCCGGATTGACAAGGATTCCATTTCCGTTATCGTCGACGACCGAGATGGCATCATCACTCGAATGAATGATTGCTTCTAACATTGTTTTCATTTTTTTCAGACCCGTGATTTCCTCCGCAAGTGCAACAACCTCTGTAATGTCTTTAAATACTGCGAAAGCACCAACTTTTTTTCCAGTAGAATCATAGAGAGGATAACGGGAAGTAACGATTTTCAAACCATTTCCCAGAATTTGTTCCTCATTCAATTCCGCTCTACCCGACTTGAACACTCTTGGGAGCTCAGTTGTAGGGATTACTTCCGTAATCGTCCGGCCAACCGCATCTTCAATCGGGAAACCGATCATCTTAGAGGCACTTTTATTGAAGAAATCAACAGTTCCTTCCTCGTCGATTCCAATCATACCCTCTTCAATTGAATCAAAGATCATACGCTGTTTATGCATCTCTGCATGAATGCGCTTAATATATGTATCATTCTCCTCAAGAAGCTTAACAAGGAGATTTGCAACGGAACCAGGTATAAGTACGGTATGGGCAGGTCTCGCGGTTAACAGTTCAGCGAATACAGACTCGTCTCCGGTTACATCGAAAATGATATGCAGATCTTCAGTCAGATGACTTTTCCAATCCGTTCCATGTGCAATACCTTGTTTTTTTGCACGAATTATCCCAGGTGCTTGTTCATCAGTATCGATGATTGCGTTTACATTCATGAATTCTAAATTTTGGAGAAGGTCCAGTATTATCGATCCGCCTGTCCCCGCCCCGACAATGAGAACGTTTTGCAAGGATATTCATTCTCCTTTTTTGAACCATGCAATCTTTTGCAATTACAACTACATCATACATCAAAGCGCAGTTCTTGACAATAAAATATCCGTAGGTAAAATTAGAATCGTTAAGGAGTTGTCGTGTATGGCACGTCTAGCAGCATTTATTGTCCTGCTAATCCCCGGACTTTTTGCAGCCGGCGGTATAAAATTAATGCGGGATTCAATATTTGGTATATTATTTAAACCATTTCCGTTCATCTGGCTCCAATTCGTTGTAGGCTTTTTGCTGTTTGCGGGTGGGCTCTGGTTTTTCGCAGGATTCCTATTGCGTCGCGATCGGAGAAAAGGTCGCGTACAAGAACGGTTTAAACAAAAGTAAAACGGTAGTCGTAAGGCTAGTCGCACAAACAGAAAAGGACCAGGACTGATTTTTAACAGTCTTGGTCCTTTTTATTATAGTTAAATCGATCGGGGTAATCAGTAATCCACCCATTTATGTAAGGCGGCGGGTTGATGGTGATTGGTTCTGTTCCCGTTACTCCATACACCCGAATCTTTTTTCCCGACAAAATAAGTTTGTTCAAAAAGGGTTCTTTCAACAGGCGTTTGTGCAGATGAAATCCATCCGCGCATGAATACTGTTCAAGGTTTTCCCAATCTACGTTCTTCTTCTTTATTAAATAGGCAGTTTCCATTAGCGGACTTTCCTCTTTTACCGCTTCAAGTACACTATAGTCAAATGAAGAGATATGAATATCATCAATGATAGATGCAATATCCACAATATGTTTGATCAATTCCGGACGATCCGAAACAGTCTCTTTCAATTCAATATTCAATCCTAAATTGTTCTTTTCACAAAACAATACAGCTTCAATCAAAGTCGGAATCCGGAACCCTTGCACTAAACGTCGGTATCTTTTGCCTACACGAATTCTTGTTATTTCTCCACTCGTCATGCTCGAAATAGACCTTTGAATGCCGGCCAGCCTATGGAGCTCGGGATCATGTATGACAATGGGCACTCCATCTTCTGTCAATTGCACATCTAGTTCGATGCCATCAGCACCTTGATCGGCAGCTTTCTCAAACGCTTCCATTGTATTTTCAAATCGGATGCCAGATGCACCACGGTGTGCGAATACTGTCGGCTTAGACATTCAGAACGCCATCAATGATCTCGAAGATGCCTTTTGTCGTCACGTGAAGTGTGGAAGACTTGGATCCAATTTGTATGATAGTTCCTGGATAAGCTTCTCTCGTTACTTCGATTTGAGGAGGTACTGCCTGCTTAATCTTTCGCAACCCCACCTGTATTTCTCTATCAAGTTCAACAATAGCGTCTCTGTTCGATTCAATCGTCTCTAACATTTTTTCATATGCTTCTGCCTGCGGTCCCTTGAGATGACTACCACTATTCCTAAATGGGAGAGCATGTTGCTCAAGCTTTTCGACGATTCCTGTGCGCTCTTTCAAACTTTTTGCCATTTCTTGTATTTCTGTATAAATTAATTCCTTGTCAATCCCTTTCACACGAAGGATTGTCTTTCGTTCATGACTGTTGCCAACAAACGCACACTCAATTTTAATAAGTGCTTCAATCTCTCCACCAATAATTTTACCTCTGTTTTTGTCAATAAAAACGGATTCGGCGATAACTTCCGATCCCAGCAGATAGAGTCCAACATGAACTTCTTTGCCATACAGTTTGCAATTATTTGCATGTTTAACAAAAATATTGCCTTGAGCTTCTACAATTGTCATTCCACCGCCAAAAATACCGCCTTTTATGTAAACGTCGCCCTCGGATGACTGAATTTCCTTTGCATTTGTGATGCCTTCATTTCCTTCTACGGAAATATCCCCCGTCGCATTTACCGAAAAACCTGCGAGGACCGTTCCATATACAACAACTGATCCGTCAAATGTTATTGAACCTGTTTCAGGCCCGACATCACCACTTATAACTAACTGTTTACCAACACCAATGAGACCGTCAATACTTTCTAATGCCCCGCCATGTACTGCTCGCAGAACTATTTTCCCCATTTCTTCTTTATCGGTCACTGATTTCTTATCATAGTAAATCTTCTCGTCATCCCCACGCGGTGCAGGGAGAACGTTTCCCAAAACATCCTTACCATCGATTCCCTCTTGTGCCGATATTTTCTCACCAAGCCAGTCTCCTTGTTTGACAGGCGTAACGAAATTCATTTCAAAATAATCAGCGGACCCATCTTCACGGATTACCGGTCTACGTTCAGGTATTTCGATATATGTTACGGCTGCGTCTGCCCCTTTCTGTGGCTTTCTTCCAACAGCAGCATTAAGCGGTTCACCCGGTTTAAAAGCTTCATTCTGCAATGCTATTCTTCCATAAATGATTCCAGCGTCATCAAGTTCTTTTTCTGCTTGTTTCAAGATTTCCTGTTTGTTTTCTTCAAATTCTTTGGTTGATACGTTGATATAGAGTTGTGCCAACATCTTGTCGGAAGAAACAGCTATTTCGATCATTGGAAGCCAGCTCCCAATAATATGTTCTTCTTCCGAATCTGTAAGCGCTTTCCGTAAAACTGGAAATGAAAGTATTTTTAGCCGCGGGTGTTCACGCGTTATTTCATCGAAGGATTTAAGTGGAAAACCGTTCTTCTTTGTTCGCAGTATTACTGTTTTTTCTTCAAGTACAAGATCAAAATAATCATTTTGAATCAACACCGGTCGATCACCCTTTCTCTCTGACTCATTATAAAGCACTAGTAACTGTTCAAAAAAAGTTATCAGTGATTGTAACAAAAAACCCCCTATTAATTGGGATTTCTTTGAAAAGGGGTGCAGTATAAAACACACCATTCCATGGATTTGTATTCTCAATTATTTTCAGCTTATACATGGCCATAAATTTTCGAATAAAAAGTTAACAGTCTTTTCTAATCTAAGCTTACCACTTGAATGAACAAATAGAAACCCACTTCTTATATAGTTTAACTAGCAAAACACCAAACAATATAATGAAAATTTATTCAATACCAAAGACCAAATATATATAATACTACTATTTACAAGTTGAAATAAAGAATACCATCGGACCGCTAAGGCGCTAGAAGATGACACACGCCAAAAACCACAAGTCTTATGACTTCAGCTCTCCCTGTTAAGGCCCCTTCGGTCGGTTTATACACCGGATTCTATATTGCATATCCTCTAACTAAATAACTTCAACAAGAAAATGCTATTAACGTTATGTGTGAGACATTTTAAAATGGTTACGTTCCATAAAGAGAACCTACTACATTTTAGCTCAAATCTAAATCATCCTTAGTTTCTATACAAAATCCGGCTCGTTAAAAAACGCCTTCTTCCCTATAT